>JBCBZF010000128.1:0-9494 GCA_039815525.1 Bacteroidota bacterium
ATTTTAATTTACTGTGGAAAGGCCGATTCTTCGCGTCTCTCAAACGGCAAATAAAAAATAGCTCCGTTTGCTATCCCTCACCAAAACAACTCTACATGATGAAAAGAATATTCCTCCTCTTTCTAATCTCTAGTTCTTTTACGCTGTATGCACAGGACTATTATCCATCCAGAACGGAATGGCAGGCAAAAGATGCAAAAGCACTTGAATTGAATGCCGACAAACTCCAGGCAGCAGTCGATTTTGCAGAAGCCAATGAATATTCAGGTCAGAAAGATTTACGACTGGCCATTCTGGAAGGCTTTGCAAGAGAACCCTATCACGATATTCAAGGCCCGACCAAGAAGCGAGGCGGACCAGCCGGGATGATTATTAAAGACGGCTACATTGTTGCGCAATGGGGCGACATTGACCGGGTTGACATGACCTTCAGCGTGACGAAAAGTTACCTATCGACCACAGTGGGTTTGGCACTTGATGACGGACTGATTCGATCGGTCAAGGATAAAGTGGATCAATATGTGTGGGACGGTACTTTTGAAGGGGAGCACAATGCAAAAATCACCTGGGAACATTTGCTGCAACAGACATCAGACTGGTCTGGTTCACTCTTTGGGCTCTACGATTGGACCGATCGGCCATCCAGAGAACATAGCTTCGATCAGATACGCTATCGGGAATTGAAGGAGCCGGGTACAAGCTATAAATACAATGATGTGCGGGTGAATGTGCTGGCCTATTCTGCTTTACAGGTATGGAGACGGCCCCTTCCGCAGGTGCTGAAAGAGCGCATCATGGACCCAATTGGCGCCAGCACGACCTGGCGGTGGTACGGCTATGACAATACCTGGACGGTGGTCGATGGCGTCAGGATGCAATCCGTCAGCGGCGGTGGGCATCACGGCGGTGGGGTGTTCATCAGTACACAGGATCATGCGCGATTCGGGTTGCTATTTGCCCGAAAAGGAAAATGGGAAGACAAACAACTCATTTCTGAAAAGTGGACCCAGATGATCCAGACACCCGCTGAGGCCTATGAAAGCTACGGCTATATGTGGTGGCTGAACCAAGGACCCCGGAGTCTGGGAGAGGGCATTCCAAGTCATATTTACTACGCAGCTGGTTTTGGCGGAAACTTCATTGTGGTGGATCAGGAAAATGATCTTGTCATTGTCACGCGTTGGCTGGAACCATCAACATTGAAAGAGATGGTGAAGCTGGTGTATGAGGCAATGTGATTGGCTGATCGGATGAGAGACTTTTACATATTAAAAATTTACTATCTATCTCAAAATTGTGCATTTTAGCTTTCCAAACCATTTACTTCAAACGCCATGTACCGTTTCGGAATCTTCATCATACTGTTTTCTCTTTTGGCATGCCAAGGCGAGGAACCCACACCGATTACCACTTTTTCCGCCAGTGTTTCCAGTCTAAATGAGCAGGATGCAGACCAGACCTATACGGTCACCATCACAGCCAATACCACCGCTACGGAGGACCTATCGGTCCAATATGAATTGCAGGAAGTATCGGCTGATTTTGGCATTGATGTGGTCGAACAATCAGGGACACTGGTGTTCCAAGCAGGAAGCGACCAAGCCACCGTTGACATTGTCATCAAAGGAGACACAGACCTCGAAATAGAAGAGAAGTTTGACCTGGCAATCTTCCATAATGGTACGACCTTGCTGCCATTCGCCATTGTAGACAATGATACGGAGACCCAGATCTTTGAGGATGCGGATGGCTTTTATACGCCGGAACAATATCCTTCCATGAAGCGCGTCTGGAATGAAGAATTTTCAGGAACCACCATCAATGCTGATCATTGGACGCACGAAGTGGGAGACGAATGGTTCAACAATGAGTTGCAGTCCTATTCTGCTGATCCAATGTACTCTTTTGTCTCTGATGGCAAACTGTCCATCGTGGCCAGAGACAACAATGGCCTGTATACATCTGCTCGCATGATCACCAAAGACAAGGTTGAGATTCGACACGGCCGGATCGACATCCGGGCCAGATTGCCAAAAGGCCAGGGTATCTGGCCGGCGCTCTGGATGCTGGGCGCCAATATTGATGACGTAAGCTGGCCCAGATGTGGTGAAATCGACATCATGGAGCTGGTAGGCCACATTCCAAATGAAACCCACGGAACCGCTCACTATGACAACAATGGGCATCGCTTCCAGGGCAAAGGGAAAACCCTGGCATCAGGTGAATTCATCGACAAATTTCACGTTTTCAGCATCATCTGGGACAAAGACTTTATCACCTGGTATCTTGATGGGGAAGAATTCCTGACACTCAATGATGCATCGATCAACGGATTCCCTTTCACCAATGAATACTTCTTTATCCTGAATGTGGCCGTTGGGGGAGATTGGCCAGGCAATCCTGATGCGACCACCGTCTTTCCACAGACCATGGAAGTGGACTACATCCGGGTATTTCAATAAGGCTTGTCTCATGGCTGACAGCCGTGCCGACTGGCGATGCGTATGCTTGATGGCACGGCCAGCCTAATTGTGAGACAATGCAAAATAATTGGTTTTCCTCCGGCCTTTTCGTCCTGAGCTTCATCGCCTTTTTCAGTTTCTCCTCCTGTTCAATTGCACAGGAGAGTCCGCTGGAACAGGAGACAGATTTATTTCTTTCATTTTTCAGTCCGCGTTCCAATGCAGACCATCAGGAAAGCATCAAAGCCCTGGATCAAAACTGGCAGGAAGGCTACGCGGTCATGGTGTTGGAGGTGATCTATCTGTTGCGCAATCGCGAGGTGTCGGATCGCCTTTTGCGCTTGCTGCAACGCAAGACCGGCCAACAGACTGACTATGCCTTCAATGATTGGTATACCTATCTGTGGCAGCAATCGCAGACTTCCTTTGCCGATTACGACAACTTCAAAGCACGGCTGTACCAGCGAATCGATCCGGTTTTTGGGCCCTATTTTCAAGACAGGGGCGAAAGCGCAAAGATCCGCCTGGATGAAGTCCGGTGGGGTGGCGTGTTACAAGATGGCATTCCGCCATTACGCCAACCAGAGATGATTGCAGCCTCTGAGGCACAATATCTGAATGACGACAATGTTGTCTTTGGGATTGCAGTAAATGGGGATGTGCGTGCCTACCCAAAGCGGATTTTGGCCTGGCATGAGATGTTCGTGGATGAAGTGGGCGGTGTACCGGTGGCGGGCGTCTACTGCACACTTTGCGGGACGGTCATTTTGTACAAAACCGAACATGAAGGCGTGCGGCATCAAATGGGAACCAGTGGTTTTCTGTATCGGTCCAACAAACTGATGTATGACCGGGCCACGCAGTCGCTTTGGAATACTTTGCAAGGCGAACCAGTCATCGGGCCGCTGGCCGGCAAGGGGATTCAGTTTGATTATCTCAGTGTGGTGACCACCACCTGGGGAGAGTGGCGCAAACGGCATCCCGAAACCAAAGTCCTCTCTCTCAATACCGGCCATCGCCGGGATTATGGTGAAGGGGTCGCCTACCAGCAATACTTTGGCACTGATGCACTGATGTTCAATACCCCATTTACGGATCGTCGTCTCAAGAACAAAGCGGAAGTCCTTAGCCTCCGGCAGGGAGAAGATCAACTGGCGATTTCGGCGCGTTATTTGAAAAAACGCCCTGTTTATCATACCGAAATCAATGGGCAAAAAGTGGTGATTTTCACCGACCGATCCGGTGCCAACCGGGTATACGAAGCGGCAGAGCATTCATTTACGGACTATGATCAGTTGTTTTCGGTCATAGATGATACAGGCCAAAAATGGGAAGTGAAAGAACATGAACTGATTGCGTCTGACGGACAAAGATTGAAACGTTTTCCAGCCCACAGGACATTTTGGTTTGGCTGGCGGGCCGCTTATCCGGAGACGAGATTGGTGAAATGAAATAGAAGCAGACTTGGGGGTCAAAAAGTGCCGTTCCGGGGAGTTGGTCCACGCCTCTCTCCTCTCTCCTGAAATCTTCTTACCTTTCCTACTCAAATGAATCATCCATGCGACGACAACTACCCTTTGCGATTATCATTTCGATTCTCTGTGTCTTTTTTGCTTGCGAGCAAGCCCCCAGTGGCCCACCGACCGACCTGACGCAGACAGCCTTTATTCCTCAACCTTCAACCGTAACTGCTGCTGGTGGAAGATTTACGCTCAATGCTAAAACAAAAATCTACGTTCCCAGTGAACAAAAAAACCTGGTAGGTGCGGAAGATCTTTTTGCCAAAGACATACAATTGGACAGTGGTTTGGAATTGGTCATTGAAGAGACGGCCAAGGAGCCAACAACAGGTATTTATCTGCACTTATCAGAAAACAATGCCGCTGAGAGTGGAGAAAGCTATCAGATCAATATCTCCAACAAGCTGATTGATATCCAGGCCCCGGATCAATCCGGCCTATATATGGCGACCCAAACATTTCGCCAATTACTTCCCCCAGCGGAGGTCAGAGACCAGATCGAGATTCCAACCGGAACCATCAGCGATCAGGCGCAATATGGCTACCGTGGTGTGATGCTGGACGTGGCCAGACACTTTTTCGCGGTGAAGGACGTCAAGCACTACATTGATTTGGCTTCCATGTACAAAATGAATGTTCTTCACCTGCACCTATCCGACGATCAGGGCTGGCGGATTGAGATCAAGAGTTGGCCCAAACTGACCGAAATTGGTGGCAGCACCCAGGTCGGCGGAGGCCAGGGCGGTTTCTATACCCAGGAAGAGTACAAAGACATCGTGGCCCATGCGGCCAGCCGCCACATGACCATTATTCCGGAAATCGACATGCCCGGCCATACCAATGCCGCCCTGGCTTCTTACCCGGAACTCAATTGTAATGGCAAAGCCCCGGACTTATACACAGGTACCGAAGTAGGTTTCAGCACCCTTTGCACCGATAAAGAAGTTACCTACCAATTCATCGATGATGTCATCCGTGAACTGGCCGACATGACACCAGGCCCATACATCCACATCGGAGGAGATGAATCTTTGGTTACCAAAAAAGAAGACTATATCCCCTTTGTGGAAAGGGTGAACGGCATTGTCCGTAAATACAACAAAACCATGGTCGGCTGGGAAGAAGTGGCGCAGGCGGCTTTGGATAAAGAAGCGGTGGTTCATTTCTGGACCAATCCAGAACATGCCCGGGAAGCAGACGAAAAAGGCCTGCGCATGATTTATTCTCCTGCGCCCCATACCTATCTGGACATGCAATACGACTCCACCACGCGTTTGGGGCTACATTGGGCCGCATATATCGAAGTGGATGATGCTTACAACTGGACGCCATCTGAAGTGGTGCCGGAAATTGACAGCGACCTGATCCTCGGCATCGAGGGCCCACTTTGGTCAGAAACCATCATTACCATGGACGACATTGAGTACATGGCCTTTCCTCGCCTCCTTTGTTTGGCTGAAATTGGCTGGAACGGAGACCAAAAAGCCGAATGGGATGCCTTTGCCAAGCGTCTGGCCCAACATGGTCCACGTATGAGTGCTCACCAGATTGATTTCTACCCGTCCAAGCAGGTCAGTTGGGCACAATGATGCAGAAAGGGATAGCAGACCTTTTACTGCTGGGTGATCCCAGACTGTATGCGCATTGTGAAGCAGTGAGACAAGAAGAACTGCCCCAACTAAAATCCTGGGTGGCAGATCTGCATCAGGTTATGGAGGACATTCGGGCCACCTACCAATTTGGGCGTGGCATTGCCGCCCCGCAATTGGGAATCATGAAACGCCTGATCTACATCAATGTCGATCAGCCATTGGTCATCATCAACCCTGAGATTCTTTCACTCAGTGAACAAAGCTTCCGTTTGTGGGATGATTGTATGAGCTTTCCCAATCTCCTGGTGGAAGTGGAACGGCATCAGCAAGTGCATTTTCGCTATCGGGATGAAGAGTGGATGGAAAAGGAATTGATCTGGGAGAATGATTTGTCCGAACTCTTTCAGCATGAATTTGACCATTTGAATGGTATCTTGTGTACCATGCGGGCCATTGGGCCGCAATCTTTCCGCTGGAAACCAACCCCAAAGCAATGAAAATTGTCCAACGTATTTTGTGGATCTTACTGGCCATCTTCATGATTGTCAGCGGTGTGAATCATTTCATCGCGCCAGAATTTTACGACGCCATGATCCCGGACTTTCTTCCCAAGAGTCTTGCGAATTATGCCGCTGGTATAGCAGAAATTGTCCTGGGCATTGGCTTGCTGATCCCAAAGTTTCGGGAAAAGTCTGCCTGGGGCATTGTGATCCTGATGATCATCTTTATGCCCCTGCACATCTGGGATTTGTTCAAAGAACAACCTGCCATTGGGAGTAAGGAAGCAGCCATCATTCGCATTCCTTTTCAATTTGTCTTCATCGCCTGGGCCTGGTGGGTCCGTAAGCCAATCGGATGAACATAGATTTTCAAACTTTCGGAAAAGATTTTCTGCCTGGTCTGATCGGAGTGGAAATCGAATCGGTGGAGCATGGTGCTGCAAAAGGGCATTTACAGATCCGGCCGGATCATCTCGCCCCCAATGGCTATCTGCACGCCGGAACGGTGGTGAGTCTGGCCGATACCTTAGCCGGCTATGGCTGTGTTGGGAGTCTGCCCGAAGGGGCAACGTCTTTTACGACCGTAGAACTAAAAACCAACTTCACCGGCACTGCCCGCAACGGCCGGATTTCTGCTGAAGCAAGCATGGTCCACGGTGGTCGCACAACCCAATTGTGGGATGTGAGCGTATACAATGAGACAGGCAAAAAAATCGCACTTTTTCGCTGCACCCAATTCATTTTGTACCCGAAACAAGAACAATGATCTCCCGCACTGAAGCAGAACATCGATTCCGATTGGAAATGAACCGTCACCATCCCATTACCGATGCGGAGTGGGAACAGGTTCAGCCATGCTTCCACCTTCTCCGGCTGTCAAAAGGAGCGTATTTTTTGCGACAGGGAGAAGTCGCCAACCAACTGGGCTTCGTTGCAGATGGTTTTTTACGTTGCTTCCACCTTGATGAAGAAGGAAATGATATCACCACCCATTTCATCCATCAAAAATTGTTTGCAGTCGATCACAACAGCTTCCAACATCATATTCCTTCCACTGAAAACATCATTGCGCTGGAGGATACCACCCTGATCATCCTGCAGCGAGAGAAGGTGATGGAGATGTTGCAAAACATTCCGGTTTGGACGAAGATTCAGCGCAGTAGCCTGGAAGAAGCCTATGAATGCATGCGTAGCCGCAGTGTGAAGTTTCAACGCCTGACCGGACAAGAACGCTACGAATCTTTTCTCAAAGAATCTCACCCCCATATTGTCCAAAAAGCCAATCTGGGGCACATCGCCACCTATCTGGGCCTCAAACAAGAAACCCTCAGTCGTATTCGCAAAAAGCAGGTACAATCCTCTTTTTGACTTTTGTCAAAAGATTTGATCCCCCCTTTTCGCTGCTTGCAATTGTATCAACAAACAATTGCAATGAACATCCTCATCATCAATGGCCATCCTGGCCATGAAAGTTTCTCCGAAAAAGCCAGTCAAGCCATTCAGAAAGGAGCGCATCACCACTGTGTAAAAGTTCTCGCACTCAAAAAATTAGAATTTGATCTCAGCCTACGCAATGGATATCGGGGCAATGAGTTGGAAGCGGACCTAATCAAAGCCCAAAGCCTCATCCAATGGGCTGATCATCTCATCTGGGTATATCCAACCTGGTGGTGGAATATGCCCGCTTTACTCAAAGGTTTTATTGACCGGGTATTTGTTCCGGGGTTTGCCTTCCAGTACGAAGAAGGGGCTACTTTTCAGACCAGGCTGTTAAAAGGGAAAACGGCCAGCATCATCCTCAGCATGGACAGCCCGGCCTGGTACAATCGCGTGGTGATGCGCAATGTCGTCTTGTTTAATATGCGCAAGGGTATCCTTGATTTTTGCGGGATCAAAACCAAAAAAGTCTTTGTGGTCGACAACTACCACAAGCTCAGTGCGCAGAAAAAAGCTAAATGGCTACGAACGTTCGAAAGACTGGGCAGCAAGCTGGCAGCATGATGTTTTTGCGCTTACTTTCACAAAAAAAACATGCACCACCGTTTCATTTTTATCCTCAGCTTATTTTTCCTGACCTGGTCCTGCCGACAGGTGTCAGAGCAACAAACTGATCGCAGACCGTCCCCCACTGCGTCCTTCCAAAGCGTCTTCGATGAATACGGACTGGAAGGCTGCTTCGTCCTGGCAGACAAGAGCGGGAGCATCCGTACCTACCACAACCAAAGTCGCGCTGACACTGGTTTTATTCCTGCTTCTACTTTCAAAATCCCCAATTCTGTCATTGCGTTGGCCGAAGGGGTGGTGAAGGATACTGCGCAGGTATTTCCCTGGGATGGAAAGGAACGGGCCTTTGCCAGTTGGAATCAGGATCAGACTCTGGTCACTGCCTTCAGGCGCTCCGCGGCTTGGGTGTATTCGGTCTTTGCTTCCCAAATCGAAACGGGGACTTACCAGCAGTATCTGAATGATTTCAACTATGGCAATCAGGATCTGAGCGGTCCCCCCACTACTTTCTGGCTGGAAGGCCCCTTTCGCATCAGTGCCAATCAGCAAGTAGATTTCCTCCACCGATTTTATCATCATGATCTCGGTGTAGACAAAGAACAGATTGAGCTTGTCAAATATCTGATGTTGCTGGAGGAAAAAGAGGGCGTAAAATGGTATGGAAAAACCGGCGCAGGCAAGCAGGAAAATGGTCAGTGGATCCTATGGTTGGTAGGCTTTGTCGAAAAAGGTGATGATGTATTTTTCTATGCCCTCAATTTTGACACCGATGATTTCACCCAATATCACCGCAAGCGCTATGACATTGTAGAGAAGATTTTGCAGAAAGAAGGAATTTGGCCGTAGTTTGGCTTCCATGTCAATCATGCCCAATATAAAGTTCTCCTTTATTCTCTTTCTTTCTCTTTTTTGGGTGGGTTGTACAAAGCATGCTGAGTCAAATGATCGTTTCTACATGCCGGCTGAATTTGAGGAGCAGGAAGCTATTTGGCTGAATTGGTCCCCCTTCTCACCTTATCAACAGCCTTTCGGAGATTTGGTCGCGGCTTTGGCGCCAATCACTCCCTTACAGATCATCTACAGTGAACAAAAAGACAGTCTCATTGCGCTTCTCAAGCGATATGAGATCGATACCAGCCACATTCAGTTTCACCAAATGCCCGACAGCCGTCTTTGGGTCCGCGATCATGGCGCCACGTTTTTGATTGACGGGAAGGGAAAAAAGGCTGTACTTGATTTTGGGTGGACATTTTATGGATACCGGGATTTACTGGAGAAACGTTATCCGAATCAAGCGGACACAGTGGCCGCGTACTACCAAAAGGCCCTGGGAGAAACGGGGCAGATCGATCGCCTGATGGGAAAAGCTGGAAGACTGCCCGTTATCAAAAGCAAAGTCAATCTGGAAGGTGGGTC
>JBCBZF010000898.1:0-3019 GCA_039815525.1 Bacteroidota bacterium
CCATCATGAAGTACCTCATCGTCGGATTGGGCAATCCTGGTAGCCAGTACCGTGATACACGGCACAACATTGGATTCATGGTGCTGGATCGGCTGGCTGAGCGACTGAAAGCAGACTTTGAAGTGGATCGGAATGCCGATTCTGCCCATGGCAAATTCAAAGGGCGCCAAATCCACCTGATCAAGCCGACCACTTATATGAATCTCAGTGGGAAAGCCGTTCGTTTTCATCTGCAAAAGCACAAAATCCCCATTGACCACCTCATGGTGGTAACAGACGATCTCGCTTTACCTTTTGGCAGGCTCAGGCTACGCGCCAAAGGCTCAGATGGTGGCCACAATGGCCTCAAAGACATCAATGCCATCCTAAACACGCAACAGTATCCCCGCCTTCGCTTTGGGGTAGGAAATGAATTCCACAAAGGACAGCAGGTCGACTATGTCCTGTCGCCATTTAGTCAGGAAGAATTCGATGCCATGCCAGAGTTGCTGGATAAATGTGTTCAGGGAATCCTCAATTTTACGACCATCGGCCTGGGCCGAACCATGAGCGAATTGAACCGCAAATGATCAGTGGTTGTCCTTGGGTACGGCAGAGCCAGATTTACCCACTAAAAAATCAAGGTCAGCTCCTTCATCGGCTTGCATGACATGGTCCACATATAATTTCACATAGCCTCTCTTCTGCTCCCCAAGCGGCGTCTCCCAGGCGGCACGCCGCCGCGCCAGCTCCTCTTCAGATACATCCAGGTGTAAGCGACGATTGGCAACATCCACATCAATCCAGTCCCCATTTTCTACCAGTCCCAATGTCCCTCCCACAGCAGATTCGGGTGAAACATGCAGAAAAACCGTTCCGTATGCGGTACCACTCATGCGACCGTCTGAAATACGGACCATGTCGGTTACCCCTTTTGCCAGTAATTTTTTGGGCAAGCCCATGTTCCCAACTTCTGGCATCCCCGGAAAACCTTTGGGTCCCACCATCTTGAGGACCATGACAGAATTCTCATCAATCTCCAAATCAGGATCGTCTATGCGTTGGTGGTAATCCTCAATATTTTCGAATACCACTGCCCTACCCCGATGCTGCATCAAATGAGGAGAAGCTGCCGAAGGTTTGATCACGGCGCCTTTTTCGCACAGATTGCCATAAACAATCGCAATGCCCGCCTCGTGCTGGAAAGCGGTATCTGGATGAGCGATCACTTCAGGATTAAAACATTCAGCATCAGCTACATTCTTCGCGACGGTCTGCCCACTGACTGTCTGAATGTCATTGTGAAGCCAGGGCTCCAGGTATTTCATGACCACTGGCAAGCCACCGGCATAGTAAAAATCTTCCATCAGATACTGCCCGGAAGGCATCAGGTTGACCAGAAGCGGCAAATGGCTCCCCAGTCGGTCAATGTCCCGTAAATCAATCTCGATCCCGACACGACCGGCAATGGCCATCAGATGGATCACCTGATTGGTCGATCCTCCTACGGCAGCATTGACCATGATGGCGTTTTCAAAAGCTTTGCGGGTCAGAATGTCCGAGGGTTTCATGTCTTCGGAGACCATTTGTACAATACGCCGGCCTACCTGATGCGCCATGAGGCGACGGCGACTGTCAACCGCTGGAATCGCGGCATTTCCTGGCAGGGCCATCCCCAATGCCTCCACCATACAAGCCATGGTCGATGCCGTCCCCATCGTCATGCAATGCCCGCTGCTGCGCGACATACAGGCTTCAGCCATCGAAAATTCGGCGGGAGACATACGTCCCGCCCGTAATTCTTCACTGAATTTCCAAACCATGGTACCGGAGCCGATGTCCTGCCCCCGGTATTTTCCATTGAGCATGGGGCCACCTGACAGGACAATACTTGGAAGATCAACACTGGCAGCACCCATGAGAATGGATGGCGTGGTTTTATCACAGCCGCCCAATAAGACCACACCATCAAGCGGATTGGCCCGAATGCTTTCTTCTGTATCCATACTGGCCAGGTTGCGAAACAGCATTGCTGTAGGTCGCATGAGGGTCTCGCCCAGAGAGGTAACCGGAAACTCCAAAGGAAATCCACCGGCCTCCCGCACGCCCCTTTTGACATATTCTGCCAGGTCCCGAAAATGCGCATTGCAAGGCGTAAGTTCTGACCAGGTGTTACAGATGCCAATGATCGGCTTTCCGTCAAAGGCTTCATCGGGAATGCCCTGGTTACGCATCCAGGAACGGTAGATGAAGCCCATCTTGTCTTTTTTGCTGAACCAGGCAGCGCTGCGGAGAGTTTTGTCCTTCATGATATTTGGATTGGCAATAATGTACAGGCTTTCCGCTAAAATAGCTTCCTGTTTGCTGTCCACATATCAGATTTTCCGTTGAAAAGTGCACCATCCGTTCCATATTTTTTACCGCTCAAACAAAGCCACTATCGGACGGGCTGAGGACTCTGTATGTTTGTATGGCACGATGAAAAGCACGAAGGTTTTTCACAGAAGATTACCCAGGAAGATGGAAATGACTCAGGAGGAAATGTCAGCCCTGCAACAGAAAATTGACCTGCTTCAACGCGAGAATGAACGTTTGCGCGCCTTTTCTGATTTGCCTCAACCGAAGGCTTCTGAGTCAGAAACTGATTTTCAGGTTGATCCGCTGATCTTGAAATTACGTCAGCAGTACCTCAGCTTACGGGATGCCAATCTTATTTTTCAAAAGGTGCAGGAATCTTCTCTGGCGGTAGAAAGAGCGTTTTCGGCGCTGCTGCCAGCCCTTGAGGTAGAATTCCACGGCATGAGTCAGCGATTGGGAAATATGGAGAACAATCTTCAGGATAGTGAAAACACCTATGTTTCCGTCGTAGAAAAGCTTGAGAAGCAGGTCAGGGAGCTCCGGGCAGATTTGGCCTCTCAATCAAGTCAATGGCAGGCAGAAAAAGCAGATTTAACCGCCAATCTCAAGGCTTCTCAAGGAAAGCTATCTGATGCATGGCAGGAAATCCAACAGCTACAAAGACAACTGAACAACAAGCAGC
>JBCBZF010000337.1:0-6578 GCA_039815525.1 Bacteroidota bacterium
AAAAAAACGGACAGAAAAGCGAAACACCGGACATTGCACCTCCACTTTCTTTTCAAGAACACAAAATTGCAGACTCATTGAAATTGATCTGGTCGCACTGCCCGGCTGACCTGGATGGGGATGGGTTGACTGACGTCGTTTTTGTCAGCAACAATGGCTTCGGAGGTAGTCTGCAATGGTTGAAAGGACAAACGGCAGATGGCCATTGGCGACAAGAAGTGATTGCTGTCCAAGGCCCGGATAATATTCCTTTTGCCCAAGGAGACCTCGAGTGTGCTGACATAGACTTTGATGGCGATCTGGACATTGTGGTTTCTCAGCATCCGGGAGAATGGAAAGCGTCAACGGAGGATTCGAAAGTCTATTGGTACGAAAACCCAGGGTGGACCCCACATTTGATCGGCAGTGTGCCTGATTTTGTGAAAGATTTCAGTTTGGTTGATTTCAATCAGGACAATAAAATGGATTTGGTGGCCCTGACTTTCGAGAGTAGCAGTCTGAGTGTTTTCCAGCAAGGATCAGCCGATCAATGGGAGCGGGTGCAGTTTTGGGAGAATTACCAGAATCTGCACGAAGGCATGCATGTGGGGGATGTCAACGGTGATGGATACGCAGATATCGTCGCTGATGCACATATCTTCTATAATCCTGGCAAGCAATTGAAAAATGATTGGAAGACGGAGAATCTTGATCCGAAATGGAATACCCAGACGGGAGATTGGTCGCGTAATGGCTCTAAGATTTTCCTACAGGACATCAATGCTGATGGCAAGGCCGAGATCTTTGTGAGCCATTCTGAACGCGCTGGCTATCCACTGTCAATGTACCAACAAAATTTGTCCGGGGAGTGGCAGGAAAGTATCATTGCTGATAGCATACCGGCATGTCATACCCTGCAGGTCTACGATTTTGACCAGGATGGCCTCTATGATGTACTGGCGGGAATCAATCGCAGCCGGGCCATGGGATTGGAGAAAAGTGAATTCACCATTAGTGTGTTCCTGGCCAAAAATCAGTATCAAGATTGGGAAAAACTAGACATTGGCACAAACGGTATTTACAACGGACAGGCAGCAGATCTTGACCACGATGGCGACATGGACATCTTCCGTTATCCGACTCATGATGCCACAGATTTGTATGTGCTGACCAATCAAATCAAGCCCTGATATGAAAAAGATTTCTCTGTTTTGTTTGTGCTGTTTATTGGGAATCACCAGCACACTTTTCGCACAGGAAAAAGTCATTCTTGATACCGATCCAGGCTTCGATCCGGATGATGTAGGCTGTATGGCTATGCTGCATCGAATGGCCAGTCTGGGGGAATGTGAAATACTGGCTGTGGTCAACTCGACCAATCAGCAAGAGTCTCCCCTGACCATTAGCGCCATCAACACCTTTTATCAGCGTCCAGCCATCCCGATTGGGGACTATAAAAACTACCCGGAGAAAATACATTCTCCTGATGATTTGTACACACATTTTATCCCAAAACACTATCCCCATCCACTGAAAGATTGGCGCCAAGCCCTCGATGCTGTAGCACTGTATCGGGAAATACTGGCGACTGCTCGGGAAAAAAGCATCACCATCCTTGTAATCGGGACCATGCATAATTTTTATGCGCTCCTTCAATCAGTAGCCGGGCCCTACAGTGCGCTTTCTGGTGAAGAACTTGTCCGGCAAAAGGTAAAGCAAGTGGTTACCATGGGTGGAAATTTTATTGACGGACGGGGCTGGGATCGGACCAACTGGGGTGGGGCAGAGGCACTGTGCTCTTACACCGAATGGTCTTGTATCAATGAAGAACGAAATGGTATGTGTCGCTATGTAATTGACAACTGTCCGGCGCCATTTATTGCCTCTGGCTGGGAGGTGGGTTGTGGCGATTATCATGATGCGAATTATGGCAATGTGATGAGCGGCCAAGGCTTAAAACAATTGCCTGAAAACCACATTGTGCGGAAGAGTTATGAGTACCATTTTCGTTCTCGCGGAGGGGAAGATCGCATCGACCGCCATAGCAATGATCAGTGTGCGTTGCATTTCGCGATTCGTGGGGAAAGTGTCAATTACCAACTCTTTGGAGACGGACGGATCAGTTTGGATGAAAAGGGCGTCTGCCAATGGACCAAAACCCCGAATGGCCAACAAGGTTTTATCCAGAAAAAACGCAGCAAAATGGCCATTGCCGAAGAAATAGAAAGCCTGATGATGGGAGAAGTTGTTTCTGGCCCCCAACATTCAGTTGGCCCGGTCCAACACTTATCCACCAGTCAGAACCGGATCACATGGGATGCACCTCAGACGATGGCAGCTGGCACTTGGGTGATTGGATACGATGTCTATCGGAAAAAGAAATTTCTAAGAAGAGTGTATGGGCAGCAGTTTGTTGCGCCGGATGGCCTGCCCAAAGGCAGATATCGTATTCAGGCAGTCAGTGCCAATGGGGTTCTGGGGCAATGGGCAACCGTGAAGACACAGCGATGAATGTCCATTAATTCAATAGCTGATGAATCCCTGGCCGATACGTCTGACCAATTGGAATTTCACATTCGCCTATGAGAATCCGATTGCCTTCAATTTGCTCAATATGAGGAATGGAGACAATGAATGATTTATGCACTCTTAAAAAGGACGATTGAGGAAGACGTTTTTCGAAATCCGAGATCTTCCGATGCGTCAGCAACATTTGATCTTTCACATAGACTTTGACATAGTTGCCAAAAGCTTCAATGAAACGGATATCAGCAATCCGAATTTGATGAAAACGTTTGTCTCCTTTGATGAAGAGGTGCTCAGTCTGAAGTTTGGGAACTAGTGGGAGAGGTGAGGGCTCTGTTTTACCCTTAGACACCGGATTGGAATATTTTTGGATTGCCTGCACAAAGCGTTCAAAACGAAAAGGCTTGAGTAGATAATCAATCACATTCAGCCGAAAAGCTTCCAGGGCGAATTCTTCATAAGCAGTCGTAACAATTATCTGCGGTGGATGTGGCAGACTGCGAAGAAAATCGAAACCTTGCATACCTGGCATATTGAGATCGAGAAGCATGAGGTCAGTCCCTTGCTGTCTCAGACATTCCATGGCTTCGAAAGCAGAATAACATTGGCCGACCAAATGCAGGTGTGGCAACTTTTGGCTGTATTCAAGCAAAATTTCATGGGCCAATGGCTCGTCGTCGACAATGAGGTAGCGGATCATATCAAATCAATTTGTAGCGAAACCTTGTAGCGTTGTTGATCAGAATGAATCAGCAGATGATGCCGGTCTGGATACAATAATTGTAAGCGTTTTTTGACATTTTTTAAGCCAATACCCGCTTGTACAAGCGGTTTGTCGGCAGGGATTGAATTCTCAATTTCGAATAGAATGTGTTCATCTTTTTGCAGAAATCGAATGTGGATAAAAGCCTCATTCATTTGACCACCCAATCCATGTTTGATCGCATTTTCCACAAATACCACGAAGATTAAGGGCGCGATTTCCTGCTGGAGATCAACGGTATGCTCAAACTGTAGGTCAACTTCCTGGTGCTGTCTCAGCAAGTGCAAGGCCAGCAGTTTATGTAAATACTCAATTTCCTCTTCCAATCTGACGCTGGCGTCTTTGCCACGATAAATGGTGTAACGGAGCATTTCAGAAAGGGACAGAACCACTTCAGGTGCTTCCGGAGATTGCTTTACCACCAGAGCATGTAGATTGTTAAGCGTATTGAAGAGAAAATGCGGGTTAATTTGCGCCTGCAATAAATCCATTTCGCTTTTTAATTGGGCTGCCCGCAGACTTTTGACATTTTTCCACTGAATCAAAGCCCAGCCCGTGGCACTGAGTGGCAAGGGGAGGATCATCAACATCCAAATCGTTGGTGCATGATGAAGTGTTTGCATATCTGTATCCCAAAACACTACATATAGTAGCATGACGAGGAGGTAATAAGCTGTAATTCCCCACTGCCAGTCCCTCGCAGGTTTTGGACTGAGCATCCAAAGTGTAACCCCTACTGTCAGCAAAAACATCCCCATGGTCAACGGATGGTCAGGAATTCTTTTGGCCTCCGCAACCATTAAGGTAGTGAAGAAAAGTAGTATCAGGACCCCCACTTTCCCCAGGCGTAATTTTTGCGATTGAATCTGCGGCCAGAAATAGATCACCCCACCGAATAACATGCTCCAGCATGCCAGGATAAACAGGTTTTCTCCCCAATGCTCCAATTGGATGAGAATACGCCCGCTGAGGTAAAAGATAAAGCCAACCACCAGGCTGATACCAAAGCCTGCCAGAAAAGAAGTAAGAATGCTGGTTCGTCCTGAAGTCATGCTGAAAAAACTACACAATTACCCTCCTCGCTACAATGCTAAGTGACGAAGTCAAAGAAAAACATGATGAACCTGGTTTTTCCTGAGATAAGCCAAAAATGATGAGGCCTGATCACTTGATCATGCGTATACAGTGTTTGCCCTCGAAAAGCACTGCATGGTCACAAAAAGAAGGTGAGATGGAAGCGGAGGCGCTAGATTCAGCGTATTCACTCACCATCAGGATATGAATCAACTTGAGATCATCGATTTACACAAAAGCTATCGCAAAGGAACACAGGCCTTAGGTGGCGTATCACTTCGTCTTGAACATGGTATTTTCGGATTACTTGGTCCAAATGGTGCTGGTAAGAGTACGTTGATGCGTTGTATCGCGACCTTGATGCAGCCTGACCGGGGCAAGATTTTATTCAATGGGACAGACATTGGGCAAAGGGCAGACGTCATCCGAACGAAACTAGGGTATTTGCCCCAAGCCTTCGGTGTATATGCTGGCGTCAGTGCTTACCGCTTATTGGAGCACCTGGCCATATTGAAGGGGATGAATCATACAAAAACGCGGCGTGCTCAGATTGCCGCACTCCTGGAAAAAACCAATCTGTACGAACACCGCAATAAAGCGGTTTCTGCTTTTTCTGGTGGCATGCGGCAGCGGTTTGGTCTCGCTCAGGCGTTGTTGGGAGATCCCAAAGTTTTGGTCATCGATGAACCAAGCGCTGGGCTGGACCCCGTGGAGAGAAATCGCTTGCAGCTGATGCTACAGGCGTTGGGAGAAAATATGATCATTCTCTTGTCAACCCACATCGTGGAGGATGTAAAGCATCTGTGTCAGCAAACCGCGATTCTCTATCAGGGTAAAATCATTGCAGAAGGAGAGCCGGATGAACTGATCAAAGCTGTGAGAGGAAAAATCTGGGGCACTGAGCAGACACCCGAAGCCAATCTTCCTGTCATTTCCAGTCGTCTGCTGAATGGGAAGGTGGTACAAACCGTATGGGCGGAGGAGCGTCCGGGGCCATCTTTTTATCCCTTTGAAGCTGACTTGACTGAAGCCTATTTCACCCACCTTCAACAAGCCTGAACCATGCTCATTCAGTTGATTGTTTTTGAGCTGCGGGAGGTGATGCGGAAGCCATTGTTCTGGCTGATCTGCCTGGCTTATGCAGTCTGCGCGTTTCTCTTCATCCACAATGGATTCCGCTTGCCTGATTTGCATGTCAATGGACCCTTTACCTATGCAAATATACTTGGACTGCTTTCTCTCGGCAGCATTTTTTCTACGGCAATTCTCGCTGTACAAATTGTCCAAAAGGATCGGCACAGTGGCATGGACCGGCTGCTGTATACGCTGCCAATTACCACAAAAAGTTATGTTGCAGGGCGTTTGATCAGCCTTTTTCTTGCGTCTGTTCTCAGTTTTTTGCCTGTACTTCCAGCTATCTGGCTGGGTAGTTCTGACTTGTTCATCGAGCCTGGCAGGCTAGGGGAGGGGCATTGGTTGTTTTGGGCCAAGCCTTTTGTCCTGCTTTGCCTTCCTAACTTCTTGTTTTGCAGTGTACTCTATGGCCTGGTTGCCATGCGAAGTCGCGAGAGAGCCATGATTTTTGCCGCGGCGGCATTGCTGTACGTCGGGTATATGATGGTGTCATTTGTTTCTGGTGCTCCCTGGCTGGCCAATCTTTCGCCGGCTTCACCCGCAAGTGCCGCCCTCGCTGCCAAACTGGATCCTTTTGGGCTTTCAGCCTTTTATGAGCAAATCAACAATTGGGGGCCGGCGGATAAAAATCATCTTCTGCTTAAGTTGAGTGGATCACTTTTGTTGAATCGGGCCCTTATTCTAATAATTAGCCTGGGTCTCCTGGTGCTGAACATGTTTCTTTTCAGCTTTCAGGCTTCCAAGAGGAACAGTCGCGCCAAAGATCCGCCACAAAAACGCTCTCACCACCATGCTGTCGCATATCAACATTTTGTCCCTTCTCCCTACAAGGCGCTCAATATCACTGCAATTGCTGGCCTGATTTCTATGCAGCTGGGTCATATTCTCAGCCGTTTTCCCTTTTACCTTTTTCTCCTGGTGGGCGCCTTGCTCTTTGGCAGTGAAACCTATTTCCAGATTGAAGGCGGGCAAAGGATTCCAGGTCGACTTGCCTCATCGGAATTGGTCCTGGAAAACATGCTGGGAGTGCTGCCGTTCTTCGGCTTGATATTGATGCTATACTACAGCAATGAGTTGGTGTGGCGCAAAAGATCCAGTGGTT
>JBCBZF010000928.1:0-2936 GCA_039815525.1 Bacteroidota bacterium
ATAAGGGCTACTTCCAAAGTCTACACTTTTATAAAAACCATATTGCTCGGCCTGCCCAATGCTGTAGACCATGGCGGAGGAAGGGGCTTTGACGTGTTGGACTGGTGTATACCAGATGGCCCAGAAAGGAGAAGTTAGATCTACCCATGGCCGGTCAATGGGGCCTTTTTCCCCTTTTTCGTAATAAGCGAGATAAGTCTGCTGTGTTTCTTTTGCTTTCTCATTGACGTTGTCAATTTCAGCGATTTGTTTCTGGTACAATGCAGCGCCATTACGCAAGCCATACACTGCGGCAATGATAAATAATGCCATTGCCACCATTTTAAATGGCGTGCGGATCAGGTGCTTCCATTCATACAAAAAAATGGTTCCCGACTTCATAGCACCTGGATTTTTTGGGTTCCCCAAAATAATAACCCAAAGGTCAGGAAAGACCAGAACAGGAGCATGAATACATCAAACCAATAATCCTGAACAACAGATCCGATTGTCGGCGGTGAATAGGAAAAGTCAGGAACGGACAGGAAAAACTCATTGTCTGCTTCCCAGCCCCAATCGCCGCTGGTTGAGCCACCATAAGCATGCTCATCATTGAGCATTTTGATCATTTTACGGCGATAGCTTTCTACCTGAACCAAAAAATCCTGGTGATGGAGGTTGTCGGTCGCTGCAAATCCTTTGCTGGCGTTTTCCAGTGAGATAAATGGGTTGATCAAACCGCTGAATTGGAGGCTACGTTTTTGTTGACCAAAGACTTCCCGCAAATGACCAAAGTGTTTGTCCCAAACCTGATTGCCATATTCTTCGTCGGCTTGCATGGTGATGCCATCAAAGTTGATCGGCAATTGAGAGATGCTGTCTACCCCATATTCCTGAAGAATCTTTCGTTTAAGCTCCTCCGCTCGCTTGTCCGACGGATTATGTCCATCAATGCCCTTGGAACGGTCTTCTTTCATGGCTGTTTTGAAGGTATTGCGGCTGGGCAGTGGGTGCCACTTTTCAACCGAACTCATCAAAACATTGGGCAAAAAGACCGTCCAGATCATCCATATCCCCAGCATGGTCGTCAGGGCAAGACTGGCATGTTGCCAGCGGGTCGTGAGAAAAATAGTCAGGCCGCTGATGATGAAATAATACAGTGCATACATGCTCAACAGCAGGAATGTCCTTTGCAGTATATCGGTATTGAGTACCTGGAGATTCATGAAACTGTGAGCGCCCGCAACTAATAGCAACAAGAGAACACCAAATAGCCAGACGGATACAGTTTTTGCCAAAATCAGCTGTCTGGAACTTGCGCCTTGCAGAATGATCAGTTTGAGGCGATCACTTTCTTTTTCAATGCTCACCGCGCTAAAGCCCAGAAAGATCAGTAGCAGAGGGACCATATACTTAAGAATGAGAGAACTTTTTAGCTTCCCAAACCTTGAGACGGTCTTCATCTGGGATGCTTCGGAATGCACCATTTCATTTTGGACATGTCCTTCAACCCGGATCACATTGCCGGTGATGCTGTTGACCCCCTCATCAAGACTGCTGAGTAAATTGGGGGTTTTGAAGACATAGGTGCCGTAATGAGCGGCACTGTGCGGGTTCATCCCATCAATGCTTTCCCACTGTGCACGTAGATGTTCTCTTGCCGTTTCATGTGCTTCGGCTTGTTTCTGATGCTGATAGCTGCCGAGGACAATAGACAGCAAGAGGACCAGTGAAAAGACCAGACTCATGCCTTGTAACAGACGGGTCCGACTGAGGTACTGCCATTCATTTTTGATGATTTGCCACATCGTGCGATCAATTTTGCATATAGGTGAGATACAACTGTTCCAATTCTGTCGCGCTTACTTCATCGCTTTGTAGTTCCCTGACCAATTCACCTTGCTTGAGGATGCCAATCCGGTGGCACACCTCCCGTACTCTGAAAATATCGTGGGAGGCCAGTAAAATGGCTGCACCTTCAAACGCCAGTTTTTTCAGCAGAACAGACAATTCATTGCTGGCCAATGGATCGAGCCCACTGGCTGGTTCATCTAAAAGGTAAACCTTGGCTTTTTTTGCGTAAGCAATGGCAATCCCAACCTTTTGGCGCATACCTTTTGAATAGGCAGATACTTTTTGGTGATGTGCTTCACCTTGCAAACCACAGGTGTCCAGAAAGTCTTGCAATTCTGTTTCGGAATAATGTAAGCCTGCCAGTCGGCAGAAATAATCCAGATTCTCCAATCCAGATAAATATGGATAGAGATTGACATTTTCAGGGATATACCCAATCAGCTTACGTACCTGGCTGGTTTCACGGACCACATCAAGATCATCAATCCGAACCGTGCCTGAATCAGGTGCTAAAAACCCCAGCAAGACATTGATGGTGGTAGACTTGCCAGCGCCGTTTGCACCAAGTAAACCGAGAATTTCGCCTTTTTGGATTTGTAGATTCAGGTTGCGGACTGCGGGTTTTCCCTTGAAGGACTTACTAACTTCCTGGAGATAAATCATATGGGTCGCGGGTTTATTTGCAACATAGTTGCAAAAACGGAAAAATCAAATAAAAACCAGGTCCTTTGCATCCAGCGGCAGACGCAAAACCGCAAGAAAAGCGTGAGAAGGAATCAGGCGATCGGAGTTTAAACTTCGGAGCAACAGGCTTCATCCTCACAACGACAATGATGTCTGTTATATAAGTGCAGACCAACCAGGCTGAGGGCGGGAAAATAGATCAGTGTATGACTGACGTGGAATAAATGAAATGCCTCAACCAGAACATAAGCTGCCAATACGCCCCAACTGATGTACAGTGCGTAGGGCATCCATTTGAGCGAAGTCTTTCTGGCTGAATAATGGATCGCGAGAAATGAAATGGCGAGAAATAAAAAATCCAGACGACCCCACCAAAGAGGTGCCGCCGACTCATGCTCATGTGCGTGATGCTCGTGGGC
>JBCBZF010001044.1:0-2570 GCA_039815525.1 Bacteroidota bacterium
AAAGGGTTCTTAATGTCTTTACCAAATTTACGAAAGTTCATTCGGACGAATCGTCATGCAATAAACAAAAAATCAAATAGTGAATTCAGGTCCGTCGAATGACATCTTTTGAGATGTCTTGACATGGCCTTGCATCTTTCCCAAACTATCCACACTTTTGCTCCGAACATGAAATCGACTGATACATATCGCATCACAATGGCCGCGCCCGCGACCAGTTATGTATCTGCACATGTTCATCATCTCCATCATTCCTCCTAAGGAGGAAGCTAGATTACATATCGCCCATTCGGGAACCATTTTCCCATTTCGTAGTTCCACCAAGGTGGCAAAAGCCTTCGTGCGTCTCCACGAAGCAAAAGAAGCAGAGACACATTTTTATCAACCTCTTTTAGAAAAAGAACCCCAATCATAGTGGAAAATATCATACGTCTGGCCATTCAGAAAAGTGGCCGTTTGAGTGAAAAAAGCCTTCAATTCATTGAAGCATGTGGGATCAGCTACTCCCGCAACAAAACCCGCCTGAAAGCGCCTGCCTCCAATTTCCCACTTGAAATACTCTTTCTGCGGGATGATGACATTCCGCGTTATGTAGCCAGTGGTGTGGCTGATATCGGGATTGTCGGAGAAAATGTGATGGAAGAAAAGAAAGAAGCCATTGAAGTAGTAGAAAAAATGGGCTTCTCAAAATGTCGTTTATCTATTGCCGTCCCGCAGAATCAGATCTACAATGGACCAGCTGATTTGCAAGGAGAAAAAATCGCCACCTCCTATCCCAATCTGCTGAAAAACTATCTTGACGGAGAAGGGGTACAAGCAGAGATTCACGAAATCAGTGGTTCTGTGGAAATTGCGCCAAGTATCGGATTAGCAGGTGCAGTCTGCGACCTGGTGAGTACTGGTAGCACCTTGCTAAGCAATGGTCTCAAAGAAGTCGAAGTGATCTTTCGTTCCCAGGCAGTCTTGGTCAAAAACCCCAATCTCAGCCCGGAAAAGCAGGCCATACTGGATCAATTTCACTTTCGGATTCAATCCGTCCTGCGTGCCAGGAACTACAAATATGTACTGATGAATGTACCCAATGATGCAGTTGGAACCGTCGCCAGTCTGTTGCCTGGTATGAAAAGCCCAACTGTTACCCCTTTGGCCAACCCCAATTGGAGCTCCCTGCACACCGTCATCAAAGAAGATGCTTTCTGGGAACGAATTGAACAGCTTCGTCAGGCTGGGGCCGAAGGTATTTTGGTGGTACCAATCGAAAAAATGGTCATGTAATCGGACCGCGTCCGATGCCCTCAAGCCGGACCGCGTTCGCTGCTATATGATCGGACCGCGACCGCGTCCGATGCACAGCGCGAATTCATTCACCAACGAAAAGCGAAACGATGAAAAGTATCAAATATCCATCTAAAGATACCTGGCCCGAAATATTGGCGCGTCCGGTTATGTCTCTGTCTGATTTGGAAAGCCGCGTCAAACCCATACTGGATGCCGTCAGAGAACGAGGAGACACTGCTATAAATGATTTTACGGAACGTTTTGATGGCTTTCGACCAGAAGTGCTGAAGGTCTCGGATGCCGAATTTGAGGCAGCCCGGGCGGCAGTGGCTCCCGAATTGAAAGCCGCCATTCAACTGGCGCGCGAAAATGTGGTCCGTTTCCACGAAGTGCAATGGGAACAGAAAAAGGTGATTGAAACCATGCCTGGTGTTCAATGCTGGCGCAAAAGCGTAGCCATCGAAAAGGTCGGTCTTTATATTCCTGGCGGTACCGCGCCTTTGTTTTCGACCATCCTCATGCTGGGCGTACCAGCCAGCATTGCAGGTTGTACGACCAGGGTCTTGTGTACGCCTCCCGGCAAGGACGGTAGGATTCACCCGGCCATTCTCTACACAGCTGATCTGCTGGGTATGCGGGATGTATACAAAGTGGGTGGGGCACAGGCCGTAGCTGCGATGGCTTATGGAACCGAAAGTATTCCCCAGTGCTACAAAATATTTGGGCCTGGCAACCAATACGTAACCATGGCCAAACAATTGGTGAGTCGGGAAGGCGTTGCAATTGATATGCCAGCCGGCCCTTCTGAAGTGGCAGTGGTTGCCGATGAGAATGCCCACCCGGAATTTGTCGCGGCAGATTTACTTTCTCAGGCTGAGCATGGCATTGACAGTCAGGTGTTATTGGTTTCTACCAGTTCGACTTTGCTGGAACAAGTGGCAGAGGCAGTGGAAAACCAGGTAAAGCAGCTACCGCGTGAAGAAATTGCACGACAAGCCATTGCCAACAGCCGCATGGTACTGTTGCGAAATGAAGAAGAGGTCCTGGACATGATCAATGCCTATGCACCAGAGCACTTGATTCTGGCCATGGACAATGATGAAGCGTTTGGGGAAAAAATTATCAATGCAGGCTCCGTCTTTCTTGGACACTATACGCCAGAGAGCGTTGGGGATTATGCATCTGGTACCAATCATACCCTGCCAACCAATGGCTTTGCAACTGCTTACAGTGGTGTGTCGCTCGATTCTTTTGTCAAAAAGATCACCTTTCAAAAACTCAGCCCGGCAGGT
>JBCBZF010001137.1:0-2245 GCA_039815525.1 Bacteroidota bacterium
CATCGAAAATCGCTTTGGGATCAGTCCATTTTTGATTTCGCCTAAAAGTTCCTGGACAAAGATTTTATCGGTGGTCAGTGGACTCTGGGTAAAACTTTCTCCCGCAAACACCACCAGACCAATGCGGTCATTGGGTCGATTTTGAATAAAATCCTGCGCTTTCTGCTTGGCAGCCTCAAGGCGATTGGGCTGAAAGTCCCGGGCCAACATACTGGTCGAAACGTCCACTGCAATGACAATGTCAATCCCTTCGGTGTTGACTTCTTCCTCACTGAATGCTTCCTGCGGGCGAGCCAGGGCCACAATAAGAAGAGAAACCGCCAGCATTCTCAGGACAAAGAGATATTTTTTGATAAAGCCTCTGACGGGTCGACTTTGATTTTTCACCCCGACCAGGATAGGCAGCGTCAGGGTAGGATACATACGGCGATACTGCCAAATCTGCCATAGCACGAAGAGGAGCGGTAGGGCCAGAAGCAAAAGAGCCGATGGCGAAGCAAATGTGAGACCTTTCAAATATGCAATCATGCTTCCTCTACGTCAGTTTCTGGTTCAACTTGCGGCACCTCCGGCATCACTGCTTGCCAGGTTTTGGTTTCCTTGATGAACTCACGGGCCTTTTCAATGGCCTGTAGGTTTTCATCAGTGGTGGGTTGGTATTTGGCAAACTTGGCCAGATCGGCTACTTCCAACAGGTGGCGCAAATTTTCTTGTTGCCGCAGGTTTTGGTATTTCTCATCCAGATCCCGCAGGATATCATCTGTAATCGATTCTAACGCCATGAGATCAAATTTCCGCTCCAGATATTCCCGGATGATCATGGACAAACCCACATAGTATTCTTTGACCTCGCCATTTTGCCAATGCCGCTTTTCCTCAAGCTTGCCCAGTTGTCGCATGGCAATCTCATGTGCAGGAATATCCGGCACTGCGTAGCCAAGCGGCGTTTCAGTCTGCTTCTTCCGCAATACAAACCAATACAACAGAAAAGCCAACAAGCCAACCCCGAGTGTACCCAGTATCCAGGGCACAAAATCTTCAAAAGCCCAACCGACGATCTGAATACCTTTAATCGGCTTGAGTCCCTGGGTCGTATCGACCGGGACAGTCAGAATCTCAATCGGAATGGTATTGGTAAAGGTTGAGCGGCGTTGGCCATTGTTGTCATAAAAAACATCTACGACTGGCAGACGGTAAGAGCCGGAGTCAAATGGGGTAAGGACAAGGTTTTGGGAAATCCGGGTGAGGTTGGCAGCATTGCTGAGTGTATCCAGAGCAGATGCTTCCAAAATCTCTAAACCGCCAATGGTGTCTTGAAAAACAGGCCATTCAGGTTGGAGAGACTGATGGTGCTCAATGGATAATTCGACCCGTATATGGTCGCCAATCAGGCCCGCGTTGGTGTCCGCGACCCAACGGGCGGAAATTCCCTGAGAATGCGAAAACAGCGGACAGAAAACCAAAAACCATAAAGTGGCAATCTGCGTCAACCTTTTCGCGATGCCTGTACACAATTCCTGCATCCCTTGTCTTTGCTTGTTGGACAGCAAATATATCGTTTTTTGCAGGTGGAGGGGTGTTAATGTTTTGTTAAAGTAGTTCAGGAACGTGGACAATTCCTGCGAGAATCTTAAACCAGGAAGCCCGGCCCATGCATAACATGACCGGGCTTCGGGTATCAAATCATAGAAATCAATTGAACAATCGCTCGTAATATTCGGCGGCCATCCGATTGGAATCAAAGAATGGGACAACATCCCGCATGCTGTTTTTTACAATCCTGGTCCACTCATCCGGTTTTTCATAATAAGTCGGAATAATCTCGGTGGTCAGGATGCGCATCAGGCTGTGATAATCCTGATCATCTTGGACCTCGATCGGCTGACTCATGTCAGCAATTGGCAGCACGAATGCGTTTTCGCCATGCTTGCGGAATTCAGGAATCCATCCATCATCAACCGAGAGATTGACAGAACCATTCATGGCTGCTGTCATACCGGAGGTACCAGAGGCTTCTTTGGGACGTCTGGGCGTATTGAGCCAAATGTCAGAGCCTTTTTTCAACGCTCTTGACAGACTGATTTCATAGCCAGTAACCACGGCTGAAGTATGGCTCAGGCGCGTCATCTTGATGAGACGATTGAACAGACTGACGGCATAATCATCCTGCGGATAGGGTTTCCCTGCCCATATCACCTGAATCGGTTGTTTGGCGCGGTTAAGCAATTCATAAAAGCGCGTATGA
>JBCBZF010001230.1:0-1926 GCA_039815525.1 Bacteroidota bacterium
CTCCACCAGATATATCACCTTCGATTATGGCGGGGAAGAAAGGGAGTATGCGCTGCATATCCCTGAAAATGTCCAGAAAAATGCGCCCCTTTTGCTTTCCATGCATGGATATACGGACGATGCCATCCGACATCGAAATTATTCTAAACTTAACCAGGTCGCGGATGACAATGGTTTTATCGTTGCGTATCCGCGGGGCACCAAAGATCAATTCGGAAAAAGGTTTTTCAACATGGGTTATTTCTTTCACCAGGAAGAAACGGTAGATGATGTTGGCTTTTTAACTGCTCTCACCCTCCACCTTCAGGAAACCTATCAAACAGACCCCGAAAGAACCTTTACTGCTGGTTTTTCAAATGGAGGCGACATGAGCTATATGTTGGCCTGTCAAAGACCAGATCTGTTCAAAGGCTTGGTATCTGTAGGGGGATTGATGCTTGAAGAGTTCAAAGACAACTGCGAATTCTCTGTGCCCATCCCCATTCTGGAGATTCGGGGGGAAGATGATGAGATTACAATGTATAATGGAGACATTGACAATGAAACTGGTTGGGGACGTTACCCACCAATTGAAGAAACGATGGCTTTTTGGAAAGATAGAAATGGCTGTACAACAGTAAGTCGGGATACGATCTTCAACCCAGATCCCAAAGACGACCGGAGGATAGAAATCACGAAGTTTCAGAACTGTACCGATGATAAAGAAGTCTGGCTCTATAAAATCACCAATTATGGTCATGAATGGCCGCAGGGAACAGACAATTTGTTTTTCAATGCAAGTGAAGAAGTATGGAACTTTTTAAGCCAATATTGAGATGACCAGAAAGGATTTTATCAAAATGTGTGGGCTGTTGGGCATTGGCCTGCCCCTGCAAGCAAGTTTCACGTCCTGCGATCGTGAGCCCCTGCTCAAGCCTTCAGAGAAAGTCATCATCATAGGAGCGGGTGCCGGTGGATTGACCGCTGCCTATCTGCTCAATCAACAAGGGATAGAGGTACAGATTCTGGAAGCCTCGTCCACCTATGGAGGAAGAATGAAACGGACGCTTGATTTTGCCGATTTCCCGATTCCTCTGGGCGCTGAATGGCTGCATGTAGAAAGAGATATCTTCAGTGAAATTGTCAACGATCCTTCTGTTTCTCTCACTGTAGACACCACGCGCTACGATCAGAACACAGACATCGCTTTGTTTGAAGGTCAGGAAGGGCGCCCAGAAGACGTTGGCTTCACGATCGATCAGAAGTTCATCAATGCTACCTGGTTCGACTTTTTTGATCAATATGTTGTGCCATCGATCGCGAACTCCATTTCATACAACAAAGTCGTTGAGTCGATTGATTACTCTGATGATGAAATCCTGGTTCAGACCGCCAATGAACAATTCACCGCTGATAAAGTCATCGTATCGGTTCCGGTAAAAATCTTACAGAACGGGACGATTAACTTTACACCGGCATTGCCGAACAATAAATTGAATGCGCTAGAAAAAGTAACAGTATGGGACGGTTGCAAGGCGTTTATTGAGTTCTCGGAAAAGTTTTATCCTACCTTTACCGCATTTGATATTCAGCCTGAGACAGATGGGCAAAAGCTGTATTATGATGCTGCTTACGGCCAGAATACCAATCAGCATATTCTGGGCTTATTTGCCGTTGGGACTGGGACCCTTCCATATGTGGAGTTATCAGACACAGAACTGATTGCGTTTATGCTGCAGGAATTGGATGATCTGTTTGAGGGGCAGGCCAGCCTAAATTATGTCAAGCATATCTTTCAAAACTGGAACGCTGAACCCTACGCCAATGGCGCCTATGTAGTTGACCATGAATCCAGTAGCAGACTACGGGCCCTTGGCAAATCTGTCGATGATCAACTCTTTTTTGCTGGTGACGGGTATACAGATGGAAGTGATTGGAGCAGTGTTC
>JBCBZF010000727.1:0-3846 GCA_039815525.1 Bacteroidota bacterium
AATCCTGGTACCACAAAGCAATGCCGCCTGCTCCCAATGAAGTGCCAACCTTCAGAATGTCCATGCCCCAGGGCTGAATTTCATGATAATTGGCACCGGTTCCTACCTGACTGAGGATCATACCATTCACGGTTTTGCCAAAAATGTCAATCCCATTGCGGTCGTCGAAGTAATTACGGAATGCAATTTGATCATTTTCCCAGCCCGGACCTTCAAACTGAAAATGTGCAATGGTTACTTTGGTTTCAGATCCGGCTACGCGATTGGCCTGCTCAATCCGGTCGTAGGTGTTTTCGCTGGTTTTTCGTGCAAAATATACATCGGTTTTGGTAGGAGGCGGAATATCTGGCCCGTCGAGGCCAGAGGAAATGGTAAGCTTGTTTTCTCCAGGCAGCAAATTGGCCATACTCAAAGCAAAGTCCCATTGTCCATCCTGATCTGTGTCAATCTTCTGAAAAGGAATGTCTCCTCCTTTGGGATATTTCCAACTCAGACTTTTGCTCTTGTCTATGCCATCTGGTAGGTCTTGGGGTTTCAACTGAACCGGCGCATCACTGATGGGGAATACTTGCGAGTTGTTGATGGTGACAGACTCACCTTGCGGTTTGTCACAAGCAGATAAGATGCTGATAGCCAGAAGAAAAGCGGCGAATTGTTTCATTGCAAAAGCATTATGATTCAAGTGGACGGCCAATGGTGGCCAGTATGCCGCCGTCTACATATAACACATGGCCATTGACAAAATCTGAAGCGGCGGAGGCCAGAAAAACAGCAGCACCCTTCAATTGATCTGGTTGCCCCCATTTGCCGGCCGGGGTCCGGTTGATGATGAATTCGTGCAGTGGATGACCATCCACCCGGATCGGTGCAGTTTGCGCAGTGGCAAAGTAGCCCGGACCAATGGCATTGACCTGAATGTTGTGGCGGGCCCATTCAGTGGCCATGTTACGGGTGAGCATTTTGAGGCCGCCTTTGGCGGCGGCATAGGCCCCGACTGTATCCCGTCCCAGCTCACTCATCATCGAGCACATATTGATGATTTTTCCACCCCCTCGTTCCATCATCCCTTTGACCACCAGTCTGGCCATTAAGAATGGCGCCACCAAATCCACATCGACCACTGCCCGAAAATCTTCCACGGCCATTTCTGCCAAAGGTGTCCGTTTGATGATGGCTGCATTGTTGATCAGGACATCGATAGGCCCAATTTGCTGTTCGATTTGTGCAACTGCCTCTGCTGCCTGGGCTTCATTGGTAACATCAAACAGGAAAGGATCGGCTTGCAGACCCGCAGCCCGATAGCTTTCAATGGCTTTGTCCAGACGATCCGGCGTATGGCCGTTGATAAGCAGCCGCGCACCCGCTTCTCCCAGTCCCATGGCCATGGCCATGCCCAGACCATGGGTGCCTCCCGTAATCAGGACGTTTTTTCCGTGTAAGTCAAAGAGTTGCATGGTCTTATCTTAGATCAGTGATGGCAATTTTATCCATGTCTCCATAGTCAAGGTTTTCCCCTGCCATGCCCCAAATGAACGAATAGCTGGACGTGCCTGCACCACAATGAATGGACCAGGCCGGACAGATTACCGCCTGATGGTTGTGCATCCAGATATGCCGGGTTTCATCGGCCTGCCCCATGAAATGAGAGACTGCCTGACCTTCAGCCAGGTCAAAATAGAAATAGACCTCCATACGGCGATCATGGCTATGCGCGGGCATGGTATTCCAAACCGACCCTGCTTTTAGTTCTGTCATACCCATTTGTAATTGGCATACATCCAGCACACTGCTGACGATCAGCTTGCGAATCGTCCGGGCATTGGATGTAGATGGGTCTCCGGTTTCTACGACTTCCGCCTGCTCCCTGGAAATATGTTTCGTTGGGTATGCGTGGTGGGCAGGCGCGGAATTGCAGTATAGAAGCGCTGGTTGATTGGGATCTTTGCTGCGAAATTGAACCTCTTTTGTTCCCCTTCCCAGGTACATTGCTTCTTTGTGTCCTACTTGAAACAAATGCCCATCCGCCTCTACTTCTGCGGCCCCACCTACATTAATAAGACCCATCTCCCTTCTTTGTAAAAAGAAGTCAGCTTTTAGAGGATCGATTGTGGTCAGAAGCAGGCTTTGCTGAACTGGCATGATGCCTCCAGTGATGAAACGATCATTCATGGAATAAACCAATTGGATGTCATCAGGGAGAAACAGTGTGTCCACCAAAAAACGTTCACGTAATTGACGAGTATCGTAGGCTTTGACGTCAGCGGGATGGGTTCCGTAACGAAGCTGATAGTGCATATGGGTAGGGATAGATTGTTGGATGTACCGGACAAAACTGTCCGTGGACAATCATACACAAAAAGCCGTTTTTGTGCAATCGATTGTCTATATTTTTTTCCGAGCCGTTGAATGTCGGACGATTACTCTGGGTTGGATTTCAATCTTCTTGGTGATCTGTGAAGCTTTCGGATGTTGGATGGCTTCTACCAGTAGTTGCGCTGCCGTTTTGCCCAGTTCTTCCCCAAATTGTTCGACGGTGGTCAAGCTGGGATTGATCATCGTGGTGAATGGCTCATTGGCGTAACCGGCGACGCCTACTTCTTCCGGTACCTTGATGTTACGTTCCTGAAGCACCTCCAGTACCCCAAGGGCTGCATAATCGCTGGCGGCAAATACTGCATCCGGCCGATGGGCTGCCTCCCGTGAAAACAAGTGTTGAGCAAGCTCGCGTCCGCGTTCCTGGGTCAATGCATTGCGATACACCCACTCTTCGCGCAGACTCAGACCAGCGGCCTCAACTGCGGAGCGAAATCCATGAAAGCGATTTTCGTAAATATTGATAAAGTCTGGTCCACCTAAATGAGCAATTCGTTGGTAACCTTGCTCAATAAGATGATTGACCAGTTCATGTGCAGCAGCCTCGTCGCTATTGATGATCTTATGCCCATTGATGCCAAAACGAACCCGGTCAAATTGAACCACTGGGGTATCGGAGCGGGCAAATTCCTTTAAATGTCTGGCGTCCTTTGTCTCTGCGGAAACGGAAATGATCAGCCCGTCTACCTGACTGTTTTGCAAAGCAATGAGATTCTTGGCTTCCTTCTCTCTGGTTTCATTGGACTGGCAAATTAAGAGGTTAAATCCAGAAGCGAATGTCACTTGCTCAATCCCATTGATGGCTTGTCCAAAAAAGTGCCGATTGATACGCGGAACGATCACACCGATGCTGGAAGAACGCCCTTTTCTCAATCCTGAGGCGAGATGGTTGGGACGATAATCCATCGCAGTCGCTTTGGCTTTTACCAATGCTTTTGTCTCCCGGCTGATCCGGGGATGATCATTGAGGGCGCGCGAAACCGTTGACGCTGTCAGGCTGAGTTCACGTGCAATGTCATGGATCGTAACCCTTTTCTTATCGCGCATCTTAATTGACTTCGGGGTGTAATCTGTCACAAACTCGTATTGTCACAGCAATGAAACAAATTTGAGCAATCGATTGCATAAAACATAGTTTTTTCTGTACCTTGGTGAAAATTACCTTAGGCTCGCTCGCGATGTTACGCTCAAACCACTCGATTTCCCGTTTATTCCTGGTGCTGTGCCTGCAGTTTGGTACAATGCTCAATGCCTCTGCTCAAACCGGTCTGAACCCCAAAGACTCCACCTCCATACTGCACCTGATGGAAAAGGCTGCTGATTGGCAACTGGTACACCCTTTTACTGAAAGAAGTAAAATTGACTGGCACTATGGTGCGTTCTATGCTGGATTGTGGGCATTGTCTCAAAACAGTCAGCAGGAACAGTATATGGACAACATGCTGGCCCTGGGTCAAAAGCACCGCTGGAAAC
>JBCBZF010000519.1:0-5125 GCA_039815525.1 Bacteroidota bacterium
ATGGAGAAGCCTTTCTTGGCCTGAATCTTTGCATAAAGCGTGGCATAATGTGCCAACTGTCCGGGATTGAGGTCTTCAAAGGTGAAGGTATAGTAATACAGTCCGGCAGATGCACTCAGATACAGCCATTTGTTGACGCTGCCATAGTAAGCGTAGTCGATGCCCGCTTCTTTCTGGGTGCCAAAGTTGTTGGGCTGATAAAAACTCACATTGTTGCTATCGACCTGGTAGATCCCGGTGATGACATCCCGTGTCATGCTGCCGTAGGCAGAAATGGACTGCTGCGGCATTTGAAAACTGACATCAAATTTGTTGGTGTACTGGGGCTGTAATCTGGGGTTGCCAACCTGGAACAAGAAATCGTTTTGCTTAAACACAAAGGGGTTGAGATCCCTGAAAGAAGGACGCCGAATGCGTCGGCCATAGGAAAACGAAAGGGTTTTGCCTTCCGCGACCTGATAGCCGTAGTAAAGGTTTGGAAAGAGATTGAAATACTCCTGTCCAACGGTTTCCTGGTTGAGGTTATTGATGCCGTCTATTTGGGTGAATTCTGCTCTGAGCCCTACCTTCAGCTGGTGTTTTTCCTTGATGCGACCAGCAGTGGATACATAGGCTGCCCAAATGCTTTCCTGGTTGTCAAAATCTTCTTCCCCGGCAGGTTGACTATGCCATAAATCCTGTTCCCAGAAAAAGATGTCCAGTTGGTTCTCACGCCGGATAGAAGAAACTTTTGCCCCCATATCCATTTCCCAGCCTGCCTTCAGGACCTGTTTCCAATCCGTCTGTAAGGTGTAATAATCCGAAGCGGCTGCACTCGCATAGAGATTGCGCTGATCGATCAGCGAACCGAAGGAATAAGCCGTCTGGATATCGTTTTCGTTATTAAAATCATTCTTGCCAATGTCTGCGATCACTTTAAACGAACTGCCCAGCGAATCGATCTGGTATCGGTAGTTGAAAGTCGTGTACCAAAGATTGGTCTTTGATTCTGTACCGGATAAGTTGGTCCCAACTGCAGACAATTCTGGTCGGAAGATTTGTAAATCCTCATTCAGCAGATTGCTCATATCCGTCTGACTAAAGTAAACCTCCGCACCAATCTGATGCTTGTCATTGGGATAAAACACAAAGCCACCCGTAGCATTGGCGACGTTTTGGCGGTAATCTGAGGTAGATTCATTTTCATTCCGCCCAATCGACTCATCAAAGAACAGGGTGGACCGAGCCAAGCCGAAGTCTTCTGTTTTTCGATAGTCTGCCCGGGCGTAGATGTTCCATTTATCCGAGCCGAAGTTTTGTGCGATGCCGGTGTACCAGCCATCATGATCTGCATCCAGATAGGTGTAGGAGGAACGAAGGTTCAAGCGCCAGCCTTTGGGGATTTTTTTCAGAATGATGTTGATCACCCCGCCGGTATTGGCAGCATCGGTGTCTGCTGAACCCGTATCCTGGATCTCGATTTGCTGGATGGTTTCAGAATTGATGCTACTGAGGTAGCTGGCGATTTCTTCTCCGGAAAGGTTGAGACGACGGCCATTGACCAACACCTGAACCGGCGCATTGCGGAGCAGGATATCACCGCTCGAATTGATGCGTAATTTGGGACTCCTTCTGATTACCTCCAGCCCATCATAGCCTTCTTTCAATGGGCTGTTTTCCACCCGAAAAACCAATTTGTCATACTTCTGCTCAATCACCGAAGCACGACCTTTCAGGACCACTTCATCCAGATAGACAGAAGCATCAACCCGCAAGGTGTCGAGTTTGGTGTCGGTTTGTAAATTGATGGGCATTTGCAGGATTTCTTTCCCGAAATGCCTGGCCGATAAAGTATACTGGCCGGGCGTAGCGCGGAGCTGGAAGGCTCCACTTTCATCGGTTAGACTTTGGGCCTGTGGCAAGCTGTCTTGCAACAGACGGACTTCCGCATAGGAGATCGGAAGTCCGTCATTGCTCAGAATTATGCCTTCCAGACTGATCTGGCCAAAGCCAAACAGCGGCAGACAAAATATCAGACAGCAGAATGTTACATATTTCATGATAGAATGTGTCTCTGAATAGGAGATAGCGTGTCAAAAAAATCCGTTTGACGGAAGGGGTAGTGTGTTTCTATTCAAAAAACGTAGTTTACGAAAAATAAAACTCCCGGCCTACTTTGTGTACCCCAGCTTTTAGGCTTATGCCACCAAAGTTGTGGTTAGTTGCCCAGTTCAAGCTGATTTTTGACCAATTCAAAGTACTTGCCACGTTCTTCGGTCAGAGATTCATGATTCCCCACCTCCGACAGCTGTCCGTTTTCCAGCACGATGATTTGATCGGCATTTTTGACTGTACTCAATCGGTGCGCAATGACCAGGACTGTTTTGCCTTCGAAGAAGTCATTCAGATTATCCATGATCATTTTTTCATTGGTCGCATCGAGGGCATTGGTGGCCTCATCAAGGAAAATGATGCCCGGATTGTTGTAGACCGCACGGGCAATCAAAATCCGCTGCTTTTGTCCGCCACTGATCTCTACACCAGTTTGTCCGATTTTGGTGTTGAAGCCAAGCGGTAAAGACTCAATGTAGGAATAGATACAGGCAATCTGGGCCGCTTGACGAAGCTTGGCCGGGTCAGGATCTTTATCCGCCAGCGCAATGTTTTCAGCGATTGTCCCACTGAAAATGAATCCGTCCTGCAAGACCACCCCACACTTACTGCGCCAGGCGTCGGCATTGAGATCTTTTAGGTTGAACTGATCGATTTGCACGCTGCCTTCCTGGGGATCATAAAAGTTGAGCAGCAACTTCATGAGGGTTGACTTCCCACTGCCACTCGAACCCACCAGGGCCGTGATCTTTCCTGCCGGGATCAGAAAATCAATGTCTTTGAGGGCAAAAAGATTCTGCGTGCCATCATATTTGAAGGAAAGATTGTTGACATGAATTCCATGGAAGATCTCCTCTGGCGGCATGAGATCGTCAGCAGAAGTTTCATCTTCTTTTTGCTGAATCTCATCCAGTCGATTCATGGCGATTTTGGCATCTTGTGCAGAGCGGAAAAAGCTCACGAAGCTGTCCAGGGGATTGCTCATCTGACCGATGATGTAGCCCACGCTGACCATGACACCAAGGGTCATCTGCTCATAAATCACCCAATAGGCACACAAGAATGTCACCACGATGTTGTTGAGCTGAGAGATGGATTGCACCCCGATCTGTTGTAACTGAAACAGATTGGTGGCTTTCACATTCAAGCCAAACAGCTTATACTGAAAGCTTCGAATCGTATCAAATCGCTCTTCCTGGGCATTGTTGATTTTGACTTCCGGCATCCCCAGTATCGTCTCATACAAGACGTTACGATTGTCTGACCGGATGCGAAAGCGCTCATAGTCCAGTTTTTTTCGCTGATTCAAAAACAGACCAATCCAACTTACCGAACCAACACTCAGGACCAGGGTAATGGCAAAGAGCATGAAGTTGTAATAAGCCAGTAGCGAAGACAGAAAGATGAAGCTTACCAGCGAAAACACAAACTGAAGGAACATATGTGTAATGAATCCTTCAATGTGGCTGTGGTCGTCAATCTTCTGAAGAATGTCGGTATACAGTCTGGTGTCAAAAAAGCGGATCGGGAGTTTGATCAGCTTTTTGATGAACTCCGTGATGATGCTGACACTCAAAGCGGTACTGAAATGGGCTGAAATGAGACTTCTGGCCCATTCCACCACCAATTGACCAAAAAAGAGCGCAAACTGCATCCCCAAGACCGCAATCACAATGTTGACATTACGCGGGTTGACCCCTTCGTCAATCAGCTTGGTCAGGAGGATCGGGAAGTACCAGGAAATCCCGGCACTTAATAGCAGTAAGGTGGAAATGGCGGCTACCTTTTTCCCTTGATCGCGAAGATGTGGCTCAATGAATTGCCAGCTCTTTCGGATCGGATTGATCGGACGCTGTTCGGGTTGGATTTCATCAAATCGATCCTGCGGCTCAAAAAACATGGCCACGCCCTCCTGATTGTTGCCCTTCCACTGTCGTTGAAGTTCCTCAGAGGATAAACTGATTTTTCCGAATCCCGGATCCGCAACTTTGTAGACATTGCCCGAAGACTTTTTCTTAATGTCATACAACACGACGAAATGCTCCTGATTCCAGTGGAGAATGCAAGGCAGCGGCATATCTTCCAGTTGCTCAAACGCCAGTTTGCCGACCAAAGAGTCGAGTCCCAGCTCATCCGCACCGGTTTTGATATCGCGAAATGTAACACCAGAACGAGTGATGTTACATTTGCTGCGGACTTCTTGCAAGGAGTAGCGTGTGCCATAATGGTTCAAAACCATTTGCAGGCAGGCTGCTCCACAATCCGTCATTTCCAACTGGGAGAAAAATGTGAATTTCATTGGAAATGGATTTGGTTATCAGGCTTCTGCGACCAATAGATCTTCTGCAATTGCGATAAAACGTTGTTTGACAACTTCTTTCTTCTGTGCTTCATTGAAGTCATGAACACAATAGTCTTCGCCGATGCTTTCCATGGCTTTTTGTGAACAGCCACCGCCACAGATGGGTAGGATGGAGCACTCCAGACAAGGTGGATTCTTCAGCCTTGAAGCGAATCGATTTTCATATTTTTCATTCCATTCGATTTCTCCCTTTTCATTGAGGACACCCTCTTTGTTTTCAGACACGAAATCACGGGCGGTACATTTAAATACCTCACCATTGTAATTGATGGTGGCCTGGTTCTTTTTGTCTGCATAACAGGAATAGCGAACCGAATCTCCCAGAATACCATGGGTGGTTGCAAAACCTTCTGCTTTGACGCGGTCCATGAAGGTATAGATGGTCGTAGACAGATTTTCGCCGGTGTCCTGCCAGACTTTGTGGAGGGAGATGTTGATATAGGGCTTGACGTCGGATCCGAGGTGCTCCAGGTCATCCAATATGTCGTGAATACTATGAAGATTGTGCTGGGTATAATTGATCCGGAGGGTCACATGCAGCTGGTTCTCTGCCAGCAGGATGATGTTGTTGATGATCTCCCGGTATGAGCCTCTGGTTTTGCTGACAAAACGTACCTGATCATGGTACTCTTCATTTCCGTCCAGGGTAATTTGAAATTCTTTTGCGTTGAG
>JBCBZF010000815.1:0-3394 GCA_039815525.1 Bacteroidota bacterium
ACAATTTCAGGATTGCTGCCACCTTTATTGTAAATGGCCCCCCCGCGAAAAGACGAGTTGTTTTCGAAATAAGATCCAAAAATCAAGGCTCTGGCAGACTCATTATGGATGGCACCCCCTCCTGGTACACCTGCATTTGGATTGATAATCTTCAGGAAGTTGGTGTCAGAAGCCGCATTATTGATGAATTCACATGTGTCAATCCGGGTGTCGCTGAACCAATTGGTCAGTGCCCCCCCTAATCCAAAGGGCGTAGCATTTGATTCAAATCGACATCTGATCAAAGTCGGTTGCGAATTTCTGGTATACAAACCCCCGCCATCCTGGATGGCGACGTTCTCCCTGAATAGCGTTTGTTCTACCCGAATATTTCCTTTCCGATTGTACAGCCCACCGCCATTGCCATTGAAACTCAAATTCTTTGTAAAAGAACAGTTAATGATATCGACATCATCAGATACTTCCACGACCATTCCACCACCATCTGAATTACTTCGGTTGGAATCCACTACACAATTGATCATGATCAAAGAAGTGGCGGTATCCACATACAGCCCGCCAGCAGAACGGGCAAAGTTGTTGTGGAAATATGAGTTTTTGATCTCCACGGTATTGAAAAGAATTGGGGTGGAGTTTTGCTGAGACAAAATATGAATTGCCCCTCCTTTTCCCTGACCATTATTGAGGGTTTCTACCTGATTATCAATAAACTGACAACTGTCAATGACAGTATATGACACATTGCGGACGGCAATCCCACCGCCTCCATATTCGCGTGAAATACCAGTTTCACCAATAGAATGACCACTGAAAGAGCAATGTGAAGTGAGGTTGTTGGCACTCCAGTTAAGAATTCCACCTCCCATTTGGTTGGCCAGATTGTCCCGGAAGGTGCAGTTGGTTACATGGACTGTGTCATTGCCCGTGTTGAGATTGAGGATTCCGGCTCCATAATATGCCTGATTGTCGAAGAAAAGACTGTTTTGGATCACCCCCCCACCTCTCTGAATCAATATTGCGCCGCCGTAGGTATTTTTCTTAAACCCGAGATTGTCCCAGAACTGGCAATCCTGAATCGTGATATCGGAGGAATCTGCAAAAATTGCGTTGCCTTGTTTGGCGGAGTGTCCCTGGAAATAGGAGCCGGAAATGATCGCCTGCGCACCATTCATACTGTAAATGGCCGCTCCTTTCCGGGCAAAGCTATTTCGAAAAACACAGTCATTGATGCGGATATCGCTGTTGTCGATCAGCATACAGCCTCCAAAAGAATTGGATGAGGTATGAGCTGAATCATTCTCCAACACATCAGCCTGGCCTTCTACAATGGTAAGACCGTCTACGATGGCTTCAGCAGCCAGATCCCTGGCCAATAAGATTGTATAACTGTTGTCATCGGCAGAATTTGCGTTCCCGATGTTACCGCTCAGGATAGTTGCGTTCAGCCCAAACAAGTTGAGCGAATCCGTCAAGCGATCAGAAAGAGTCAATTCTGTCCCGGCAAAGCCTCCATATAGGCTGATGCCGCTTTTGAGAGCAAAGGAGCTATCCCGATCTGAACCAGGTTTATAAGTTCCGGCTGCTACCCAGATGTGATCCCCAGAGTCTGCAACCGCTAAGGCAAAATGTAAATCGGTAAAGGCATCTGACCAGCTGTTGCCAATGTTTCCTCCTGGCGCAGACTCGTCGACATAATATCGGTTCTGCCCAACAGACTGAGTACAGAGAAAGAGCAGACAGATGCAATAGAGGTATGATAAAGCTTTCATTGATATAGCATGAAAAAATGAACTATTGGACAAATTCTCCCAAAGGATTGGTCTTGATCAGACTGATTTGGGTCTCGGTTTCAAAACTTGTCGCGATGGTGCCCACGACAATGATGGCCTGGTCTGATGCGATAAATGCCTCAGCGCCTTCATCCTGACCAATGCTGCCAAAGTGTTTTTGCCAGTTAAGCGTTCCATTTTCTGACGCTTTAACCAGCCAGATATCAGATTCCCCATTCGAGATGCTGCGACTGGAACCGGCAATCAGGAAACCCTGGTCTGCGGTATGAATCATAGACCGCCCAATATCAGGCTGGGAACCTCCAATTTTTTGTTGGTCAATTAGTCGGAGGTTTTGGTCTACTCTGATCAAGAGAGTATTGACATTATCCTGATCTAGCAATTGCTCTGTGGCCATGACCATGAGCTGATTAATGGAGGTGATGCCAAGTGCGACCGCGGTTTCATTGGAGTTGAATTCGCCGATTTTTGCCAGCTCAAATATATTTCCGTCCAGATCCAGCTTGGCCAAAATAAGGTCCCGATCGCGAACGGGATCTGGTTGGAATATTGTCCCCTCAGGAAAATTACTGGTCCCCAAGACATACAAATTGCCATTCAGAAATGCGAGGTCGTTTAATTGATCCGCCCCTCGAAATCCAAATACCTTTTCCCACTCTTCTTCACCATCACTTGATAATTTCATGATCCATAAATCACTGGAATCATGCTCAATCCCTGGAATGTTTTGTGGGTCCTGGTTGAGATAGCCATTTTTTTGCATGTCAAGATTGGTGCTGTAGCCGAGGATGACAATGCTGCCATCAGCCAACTCGATTGCTCTATTGATGTGTTCTGAATGTTCAGGCGATCCAATTGATCTTCTCCATCGTTCTGATAGATTGCCATCTAGTTGAATCAACAAGCCATCTGATTGTCCATCAGCGTTTTGAGAGTTGGCAATGATCAAGTATCCAGCCTGATTCTTTAACATTTGACAAGCACTTTGATCCAATTGCTGATCGTCTATCCTTTCAATTGGCCGATCGGTATTCCCCAATTCATCGGTGGAAATCAGGATCAAATCTGAGTCTTCGCCAGCGGCCGAAAATCGGCTGGTGCCTAGAATCAAAAATCCATCTGCGTCTGATTTCTCTACTGCCGATTCTGCAGATAAAGAGTACTCGCCAGCAAAATATTTGACGAAGCTTGCTTCATCATCTGGGCCGATCTGTGAAATTTGTTCACAACCCCCAAGGAAAATGATGGCAAGGAGGGGAGAGGCATATTTGAAATAATATGCCAGCTGATGCAAATACATCATGATTATGTGATTATTGAAGAGGTTTGAATTGGTAGAAAGGAAATTGGTACCCTAATGTGATCGAGACATGGTGTAAACGGAAATCATCACCGATTTTTCCGAGTAAATATGTCAATTCGTGATTCTGATAGAGGCCTTGGTGAGGTTTGCCAATTCCAGCTCATAGGCAGCACCTAAAACAAAGTGTTGGTTTCCCGCTCGAATCTTAATTCCAGTGCCAAGCCTTATCCCATAGTTAAGTCTCCGTCTTTGATTCAGGATATTGTCCTCGGATATGCCTCTCAGATTGGGTAATGGGTCC
>JBCBZF010000545.1:0-4942 GCA_039815525.1 Bacteroidota bacterium
ATCCAGTCCACATTATCCCAGTAAAACTGCTTTTTTCCTCGGTCCCTGCTTTGATTTGAGCAGTGCCAGTACGGCGACCTTCTCCTTTCAGTATCACATGCTGGGCAGCGCTGTCGGAAGCCTTGCGCTACAGGCCTCTACTGATCAGGGGGCCAATTGGAGCACCATCTGGTCTCGCAGTGCAGACCAGGGCAGTGCCTGGAATGCAGGGAGTGTTTCTCTTAATTCCTACACCGGCTCTACCGTTCGCCTGCGGTTTGTCGGGACCTCCGGTAGCAGCTGGCAAGGTGACCTGTGTATTGATGCACTCAGCCTGACCACCAGTGGTGGTGGCGGTTCCTGCATCGCTTCCTTCCCCTATTCGGAAGGTTTTGAATCAGGTTTCGGTGCCTGGAATCAGGACAGTGGGGATGATTTTGACTGGATCCGACGTACCGGTGGGACGCCTTCGAGCAATACCGGGCCTTCCGGCGCTGCGGTGGGCAGTTATTATGCCTATGTTGAAGCGTCTTCTCCCAACTATCCCAGTAGGCTGACCAGTTTGAGCTCCGATTGCTTCAATCTCACCAGCCTCAATTCCCCTGAATTACGTTTTCAGTATCATATGCTCGGCAATGCGGTCGGAACGCTCGTCCTACAGGCAAGAAGTGGTTCGGGATCGTGGAGTACGATCTGGTCTGAGTCTGGTACCCAGGGAAGCAGTTGGAATGCAGCAGCCGTCGACCTATCATCTTATTCCAGCTCCAACAATGTACAATTCCGCTTCAGGGGAACCACTGCCAGCAGCTGGCAGGGGGATATGTGTATCGATGCACTGAGCATCGGCGAAGCCATTGGACCAAGCTGTCCGACCATTGACTTCTCTGCGACCAGTGTGGGTGCGTACGGTGCAGGCCAGGACAATGGTTCTTCCTCTGTACAGGATGCTGGTGCGACTCTTTTCCTGCAAAACAACGCCTGGAAGTCTATCTCCTTGAACTATAGCGTTACCGCCAATACGGTGCTTGAATTTGATTTCCGCTCTACATTGCAAGGGGAAATTCATGGAATTGGCTTTGACAATGATGACAACATCAGTTCCAACCTCACCTTTAAGGTGCATGGTACCCAGGCTTGGGGCATCACCAACTATGACAATTATTCCGGCAGCAGTTGGACCAGCTATACCATTCCAGTGGGGGATTTCTACACTGGTAATTACAATCGCCTCTTTTTCGTGGCTGACCATGATGCCTCGCCCGGCAATGGCAATGCTTACTTCCGCAACGTCAAAATCTACGAGGGCAGTTGTGATGGCAATGATCCGGATTTGCGCAGTCCGGGTAGCATCCTTATGGGTGATGAAGGGGAATACACCATCAATGTGTATCCCAATCCAACCAACGGACAACTCAATATCGTGGTGGGAGATTCTCCCGTCCGGGCTGAAATCATGAACATGGCCGGCCAGGTCCAGGCACGCCTTAATCTTCCGATCGGCGAAAGCAGTCTGGATGTATCAGACTATCCCTCAGGCGTCTATCTGATGCGCACGACCACTGAGACAGGCATTCAGCAGATTACCAAATTTGTCAAGCAATAGTAACACACCTTTTCACACACCTTAACAACGACGTCCTGTTCCATTCTGGAGCAGGGCGTTTTTCACTTTATTCTTTCCAATCCAATTCCCCGGCTCTGATCTCAAGTTGAATGCTGTTTTCAAGCGGAGGAATGGGGCAGGAAAATTTAGCGTTGTACACGCAGTAGGTATTATATGCAAGGTTTAAATCCAGGACCAGTGGTTGACTCATTGGCATATCAATATAACGACCGCCTCCATAGGTGGAAATGCCAGTCGTCAGATCACGGAAAGGCACAAACAATTCGTCTTGCGGGCCATCGAGATAGCGGAACACTGTCAGGCGTTGCTTTTGGCCCTGCAAGACAAAATCCAGCTTACCAGCCTCCACCATTTCCCGATCTTCTCCGGTGGTGGTCATGAGTCGAATGGTATCCGTTGCATTTTTCTCCTGTAATTCCGCTTCTACTTTATATGTCTCGTCTACCGGAAAGTAAAGCAAGGCCTCGAAATCAGCTTTTACTTCCTGCGGAATCGGACTCTCAGGATCGTTTTTGAATTGAAGATTCTTTTGCGTCCGTGATTTTTCCAGCTTCATTGTGTAAGCGGTCGGACGATTTGATAATTGACTGATCAGGATGATGAGAATGAATACAATCCCTATCCCGATGAAAATATAACTGCTGTTGGTACGGTTGTTCAAATCCACGTCTTCTGTTTTTCTCCTGCAAAATTAACAAAGCCTCTCCAATGATCCATATAGAAAGCCGCAGGGGAAAACATATATTTTTTGACATTTTTTTGACACAAAGAAAACGACAGGGAACTTTGACCGTATACAAGAGAAACCCATCTCATTATGAAACAAGCACCACTTGCACTTGATGTCCTCAAGTTGAATCGCAGTATCCGAAACCTGAAAAAGAAATTCCAAAAAGAAAACGCCGGCTACCTCGGCGATGATCTGGAGAAGTGTGTCTCTTTGCTTTCCTCGGCTACAAAGCAGGCTGAAACACAGGAAGAAGCATTCAGAGATCTTTTCCCTTATATCGAACAGGCTCACATCGATCTGGAAACACTCAGCCCACATATTTATGTCAAACCCACTTTGATGGAACGGATCTACCAATTCTTTTCCGCCTGATTCACTGCTTTTTTCGCGTCACCCAGATTCTGGTTTAATCTTGTCATTACGCTGTCAATCCTTTGATTGGTGGACAGTTATCTATTTTCAGAGATTCTCTATCACTTTTGAAGTTTGGGTGAAATCCTTCCTCTTGTTCAGGAAGATGGTTTCACCCATTTTGTCTTGATCAGTTGTCGCCGCCTGTATTCCAAAAACGTACAGTTTTGGCCTGACCATTGGTACGCACCAATACCGGTGAACTCTGCCCATTGTTGCTATTTAAGCCCGATCCCAGATCAAAAAACTCGCGGGCAATCTCTCCGGTTTGTGTGGACAGGCCGGTAAGTTTTCCACTTGGACTGCTGATATACACCGTTCGTGAAACGACCGAATAGATGGGCGTATTGGACAGTGGGCCTTCTCCGAGATCAAGGTTCCAAACCACTTCCCCTTCCTGATTCACCTGATACACCCAGCCACTCTCGGTCGTAAAACAAATATTTTTCCGCACAACCATACCATCCTGAGATTGACTGATTTCCGCGGTCGCCAGAATTGCCCCACCCGCATCCAAGTCCCAAATGATGCTCCCATCATTCTGGCTCAGCGCATAGAACTGACCGTTTACCCCTCCGATATACAGCTGACTATCGTTTTGAATCGTAACAATTGACCCATTGGTGGTCGCTGGTAAAGAAACTGTCCAGGCGAGGCTGCCATTGTTGGCATTAATAGCAGAAATATTCCCACTGATGTCATTGACAAACACTTTGCCATGAGAGTAAGCAGGCTGAGAGACGGTCGTGACACCTGCATCAATCGAATATTCTACTTCCCCCGTTAGTGCATCGAACTGGTACAGCGTCCCGTCAGAGGTACTGACCACCACGTGGTAGCGATCATCTGCCAGCGGATCCGGAGAACGATAATGGTACACTCTCGCATCGCCGATGAACCAGGTCCCAGGAGCAGCAGACTGCTGCCAGACAAGCTCTTTATTTTCAATGTCTAAGCAATAAAACACCCCCTGGTCAGTCCCCAAATATGCATAGTGCTTGCCAAAATATGCTTCATAGAAACTTGTGGATTCATACAATACTGCGGGGGTGGCATTGGTTAAGCCCATGAGATCAAACTCCCACTCTATATTTTCGGAGGGCATGTCAAATACATAAAACTTTTCATTGGCTCCCATCAGAAGCTTGAGCCCCTCATGAATTCGACCGGAACGGAACCCAAACTCTCCGACTGGAGAAATCGCCGGACTGGCAATCAGTTCATAACCAGATATAGGGAACTCAAAAAACTTATTCATGGTCTTCATGGCCGTCTCAGTCCCGTTCAACCTTCCCCTCACCCCTTTTAACCTGGTACCTGACACGAAATAAACTTCCTCATAAATGTTCTCATTGAGATCAAGGTTCTCGATCCGGGGGTCAGGTTTACAGCCAAAATTCATGATGAGCGCGCCAAGGATCATGGCTAAGCCGACCGGACGCAGACGTTGCTTAGTAACAGTTGTTTTCATGTTTACAAACTGCACCAGACACCCGTTCAATTATTAGCAGGAAACTGCCAATTCCCATTCTGGTAGAATACTACCATGCGCAACCATTGCGCCATGATTCCACCGCTCTGGCTGATACAGCTTCGTATACTTCATTGGTAATCGAAATTACGTATTTTCACTTCATGAGGAATGGATTCATCCAGCTTTTATCACAATTTGGTCCACTGAGTGACGGGACTGCTGACAACATTCGACAATTCTCTGAAAGAATTGAGATTCCGGCCCAGTACCATCTGCTTCAAACCGGCCAGATTTGTCGCTACATTTATGTGATTGAGCAAGGATTGGTTCGTATGTTTTATGAGCATGATGGACGTGAAGTAACGGGATTCTTCTTCACTGAAGGCTTAGGGTTTACTTCGCTGGAAAGTTTTTTACAACAAACGCCCAGTATCCAGGCATTGATGAGTCTGGAAGCATGCGTATTATGGCGCATTTCCATTGATGGTTTCCAAAAATTGCTGTCTGAAAGACACCTACGTCCAGAACAAGATTGAGCGTGAGTTCCAGCAGATGTTCCGGCTGGATATCGATGGCTTCTACGAGGTCCTCGAGGAGACTCGGCACCACTACGAAACGAAGAACCTGGCTCAGGCTTGGCGCAATGGTGCTGGGCCAGTATCGGCCGAGGCGAGACTCGCCATGACGCTTCGATGGCTAGCCGGGGGCTCGCACTTGGACATTA
>JBCBZF010000156.1:0-9014 GCA_039815525.1 Bacteroidota bacterium
CGCCAGTGGAACCGATGGCAAACAAACCCCCATCCACAGTGTACCCGGCGAGTATGTCCTGCTGTATTTCTGGGATTACAACTGCGGCCACTGTAAAAAGGTAACCCCCAGGCTGGCTGAGTCTTTCAAACAGTATAAAGACAAAGGCGTTACCCTGGTCACCGTGAGCATCAATGGCGATGTCGACGTCTGGAAAGAAAAGTTGAAAGACTATGATCTGGAAGGTGCCATCAATTTGCAGGACCATAAACGCCAGTCTGGCTTTGATCGACTGTACGACATTCGCTCTACGCCACGCCTGTTTATCTTGGATAAAGACCGAAAGATCCTCGCCAAGCAGATCAGTGTCGAAACCATGGAGGATCTCCTGAATTATGAATTGGGCATTGAAACTGAAGAGACGGAGGAAGAAGCGGATAGCGAAAAAGGCAAAGAATAGTATTGGCAAACAAAAACATGAAACGAATCACATATTTTCTGATCATCGCGTTGGGTATGATGGCCTGTCAGAATGCCAGCCAGACCCAGACGCCGGCTCAGCCAGTGAGCAGCAGCGATTTCATCAGCACGCCTTCGGCGGACAATAAGCTGGAAGACGCGACGGACAATCATCGTATTGAAGTCACAATCAACAACTACAAAGGCGATAAACTCTTCCTCGCCAATTACTATGGTACTGGTACCTATTTACAAGACACGGCCACAGTAGACGGTGGAACATTTGTTTTCGAAGCCGACCAGCCTTTGGAGAAAGGCATTTATCTGGTGGCCATTCCACCCCAGAATAATTACTTCGAGATCATCGTAGATGCGGATCAGGTCTTCTCCGTCGAGACGGACTCCGGCGACATGGCCTTCATGGTCAGCAACATGAAGATCGACGGCTCGAAGCAAAACGAAGTCTTCTACCAGGACCTCAATTTCCTGTCCGGCATGCGGAACAAAGTGGTGGAGATCGACAATAAAATCAAGGAGTTGGAAGGAGACCAAGATGCACAGCAGGAATGGCTGGACAAACGCGCCGCCATCGATGATGAGGTCTTGACCGAAAGGCGGAAGCTGGCAGAATCTCATCCAGGCTTCCTCTACTCCAATGTGGTTCTGGCCACCATGGACGCCAAAATCCCCCCCAGTCCGACCGATGAGAATGGCAATATCACCGATTCACTTTTTGCCTTCAAATTCGCCCGTGGTCATTACTTTGACGGCATGAACTTCCTGGATGATCGCCTCATCCGGACCCCAGTGATGCAGAGTAGAGTTGTCAATTTTCTCGATCGCCTCACCTATCGGATGCCAGATTCGCTGAATGCCAGCATCGATATGATCCTCGCCCAGGCAAAGAACAATCCGGACGTATACCAATTCCTCATTTCCACCATCCTCAACAAATATGCGGAGTCAAAAATCATGGTTGATGAGGGCGTCTATGTCCACATGGTGGAAAAATATTACCTCAGTGGCGAAGCTTTCTGGGCCGATTCGACCACCCTGGCCAAAATGGAAGAACGTGCCCGAGCCATTTCTCCCAATCTGGTTGGACGGACCGCTCCTAACTTCGTGGCCCAGGATGGCAACAATCAGCCGCGTCCGCTCCACGATATTCCCGGAGAATATGTGATCCTCTATTTTTGGGACTATGATTGCGGGCATTGCAAAAAAGAAACCCCCAAGTTGGCCAAGGCTTACAAACGCTATCAGGATAAAGGCGTTACGCTCTTTACGGTCAGTATCAATGGAGATGTTGAAGTGTGGAAAGAAAAGCTGGGTGAATATGATCTGGATGTGGCCAATGCCATCAATGTACAGGATCATTACCGGCGTTCAGGCTTTGACAAGATGTATGATGTGCTGAGTACCCCACGTCTGTTTGTTCTGGACAAAGACAAAAAGATCATGGCCAAACGCATCAGTACCGAAACCATGGTAGAGATTCTGGACCGCGAACTTGGTCTGGAACCTGAGCCCAAGGAAGAAGAAACGGAGGAGGCTGAGTAAGTTTTTCTCTAAAAAAAAATATCCCTCACGGCAGCCATTGCTGTGAGGGATATTTTTTACGAAAGGAGGAAATCAACGCTGTAAGGTAGCCGCACATTCATCCACTACCTGACTGCCCTGCAACGTATATTCTGCACGATAATTGAGCGTGATGCTGCTGTCTGCTTCGTTCCAGGTACCTGACCCAATCATGGTATATTGGTTGCAGGCTCTGATATCCACATCAAAATCGAAACGATCCGGGCCTTTTACGGTAGCGGAAACAATCATGTCGCCATTATTGCTACAGACATATTGGCCAAGATTCAGAATCAGCAGACCGTCCTGACGGGTAGGTGAAGCCTGAACAATAAGCGTGTACTCTCCGGTATTGCAGCCCGGCGTCTGTCCGGTCGAACTGGTCACCCGGTAATTACCGGCCAGCTTTTCAGCAGTCCGCTGGCCACAGCCACCAAATTCGTCAATTTCAAATCCGGCCTGACATTCACAGTCCCCATCGACACAGGTGCCCTGCAGGCCACAATTTACATCTTTACATCCATCTGAATTACAAGCTGTCAGCAGACAAACAAGGCAAAAGGCACAAAGCAAGCGTGCAGCAACGTATTTGATCATGTGATAATTGGTCTATGCTATCTTTTCTGTAAAGTGGCAGTACAACGATCTTCCCGTTCAATGCCATCTGAATCATAATTTACCCAAAAGTCCAGCGTCAGGACGCCTTCGTTGATCCGGCCATTGCCCAGAAAGTTGTAGATGATTTGTCCGCAATCAACACTTTGTTGCGCCAATGTCAACTGATCACCCTCAATCACCGCTGTCAAAATCACTCTCCCTTCTCCTTCCGGACAAGCATAATCGCCCAGATCTTTGACCAGCACCTGATTCGCCGCGGTTGGATCTTGTTCAATGCCCACTGTGTGATTGGGTGTGGTTGAGAAACAGCCTTCATAGCTAACGTCATAGGTGCCCAAAAACTTTTGGCGAATGGAGGTTTCACATAGGCTTCCTTCAAATCCCTCCTGACAAACGCATTCGCCTGTTACTTCATCACAGCTTCCATTAACACAGTTGACCTCCTCACAGGGTCGTTCTTCACAAGCCGCGAATAAGAATAGACATAAACAGACAAACAGCGATCTGACGATGAGAGATGATTGCATGGTGGAAAGATTAGGGGTTAAATTAAGAGTTGCAAGGCAAAAATTCAGGTACGCTGTCAGGTATACGGCAAAAAAGTCTGTAAGGCTCAGAAAGTATAGCCCAACGCGACACCTATCCGCAGCAATGGTAAGACAATCGGGAAGGAAATGTTCACCCCATTGTTTTGAATAAAATCATCTACCCGCTCCGGATCGACATTGGCATTCAGTTCCTCCAGAAGCTGATCCCGCAAAGCCGTGTATTGATCCGTTTCCACCACATTATCAGAAACACTCAGGCTCAAAGGCGAAATCGCAATCCCTACACCCGTGTAAATATCCAGGGTCAGTGCATCGTTCAGCAGGAATTGTCCGCCCAGGCTAAGCATCGGACCAATATTCGTAATCCGGCCTCTGGCTTCGACCGTAATGGGATCGGTGCTCCCTTCAGCCGTGAACTCAAATGGCAGCGTAACAGTATTGCGGCCATAACGTAAGGCACCGGAAATGTAAACACCGGTCGGCACATCATCATACGGCACAAAATAAAAACGCAGTTCCGGAGTAATGGTAAACTTTGAGAAGCTTCCGTCAAAGATGAAGTTAGAAGCATCCGGATCTTCGACGATGAGGGATCTGACCAGTCCGATCCCAGGGATACCCCGCGATGGCGTTACACCTACTCCCAGTCCTATGCTGATCTGATCATTGAGGGGTAATTCCAGTTGGCCGGAGATATGGCGGTTGATCAGCCCCAGTAAATTCAATTTCACCACGGATTGTTGTGCGTAGGTACTGCCAGCTATACACATCAGGCTCAGCAGCAGCAGATGACGAAAAAACTTCATTCGGTTGAGGTTAAGATTGGTGATAAAGACAAGCAAATAACGATGGAAAGATGCACAATCTCATATTTTTTCAGTGGAAATGATCAAGCGTGTTAATCCGTTCCAAAAGGAGAAAGAATCTCACTTCCCACATATTCGGAAAAATGACACGCTTTACAAGTGGGCCTGCACGCAAGCTCAATTCGCCCAACATTCTTCATTTGAAAGGGGTCTTATGATCAAACGCCTTACAACAAACAAATCCTTTTCACATGAACCACTTCCAAAAATCAATCAGCTTTTTCTCTCTCTGCCTCCTTTTTGCCCTTTCCGCCTGTACCCCCGAAACCTTCGAAGATGCAGATGGCATCAAAACCGAATTCACCCTCACTGCCACCATTGCAGAAGGGACAACGGATGGAACAGAAATCAAAGTCGGCCAGTTCAACATCATGGATGAATTGCTGAGCGATGTCAAAGCCAACATTGAGCGCAAAGACATTCCCAGCCCTGTCGAAGAAGGAGAAATTACAATCCGGGACCTTGATGTTCGTCAACTACGGGCAAAAAAAGAAAATTCGCAGGATGATTTTCGGTTCATGGCTGATATCAAGGTAGAATTGGTACATGAAGACAGTCGCATCTTACTTGGGTCTCTTCCCGAAGGAGACAACAACTTCTACTTTAGTGAGCTTGCCTTTGAAGTAAATGAAGCGGCGCTTTTATCAGAGATTGAGCCCGGCATTGTTTATGATGTCGTGCTTACCGCAAATTACACCAAACCTATAGATGCGCCAGAAGTATTCGATCTGACCTTCGAACTTAGCACTGGCTACAGCTATACGTCCAACTAAACAATAGATGTTCCTTTGATGAGATGCCTGCCATGCTATTGTGGTGGGCATTTTTATTCCCCTTGTTCATTCAGCCTCTTTTTTCCACATCAGGCTGTGGCGGTTGATGGCCAAAGGGAGCTTCTGTTTTCTTTTCCAACTGATGGTACCGATGATTACAGCCGCTATGGTCATGAGACGAAATACATTCGCGTAGGTCCCGCCCAGGGCATTTTCCCCAGCCGAAAACAACATCCAAAAGAAGTTCATGAATAAATGGAGAAAAATCGGCACCCATAGATTTTCCTCCCATTCAATGAAGGTCCACGCAAACAGAATCGCCCCCATAAAGGTGGTCAGAAAAATCCCGACCAGCACCGAAGGGTCCTGGCTTTGGTATAAATGGACAGAGGCAAAAAGCAGCGCACCAATCAGGATCGCAGGAATAAATCCTACTTTGGTGTAGCGAAAGATGAAGCCAAATAAGCCACCTCTGAAATATAATTCCTCAAAAAAGCCGGCAAAGACCGCTCCTATCATGATTTTCTGGAAGCTCAGTTCCTGATTCAGTGGAAACACAATCGCATACCCAATGAGCATTGGCAGGGTAAACAGCAGTGCGAGGCCCGCACCTTTGAGGAGACTTTGATTCAGTCCCAGACCCGTCAACCAATCTTTCCGAAACAACCAGAAAGCAGCCAGCAATATCGGCAGGCCAACGGCTAGGTAGGCAACGCCAAAACTCAGGGCAGGAAAGCCCGTCAGCTCTCGTAAGCTTTGATACCATGATTGAAAAAAAAGCTCGTCTATCAAAAAGTATAGACCGAAAGCCAATGCTGTGATCAAGATGGTTGGTAGCGTAGGTTTTTGTTCCAAAATCGTCGCGTTGGATGTGATCGTTTTTCAATTAGTCCCTGGTCTGGAGTTTTTCATCAAAACCCATCAGGCCGGTTCCTCCCCCACTGTGAACGACAAGCATCTGACCGGAGAGTTGCCTGTTTGACAAGATCGATCGCACTGTCAGGCACAATTTTGCCATATAAATCGGGTCCACCAAGATCCCTTCTTCCTTGGCCATTCTGCGTACCTCTGTCAGTACACTTGCATTCACACTCCCGAAAGAGGCAGCGGTGGCGGATGCATAAACAATTGGTTCAGGGAGCACTGTATCTGGCAAGCCAAGTAGATGCCACCATTGGTGAACTTGCTGTAGTTTTTCTGTAAAAAATGCCGGGCCATCAGCCATTTGCACCACATGAATATGGCACTCACGACCCAAAGCAGCATTGGCAAGGCAGAGAGCAGCCGCTGAAAGGCCCGTTCCACTGTCCACGAAGATATGGTCAAATTGCTGACCGGTTTCCCCTTCATTGCGGAGGATATCAAGCATCAGACTTGCAGCCCCCGGCACTGCTGCTGCACAACTGCCACCTTCAGGTAATACCACCGCATCAGGAGGCAGTGTTTCCTGCGCCCGCTTCATCACCTGAGACCATTGGGTAGTTTCCACCCAATGTACAGGCACGTCACCCATCAGGAGATCAATCAGAAACGCATTGCCTTTGGTTCTTTTTTGATGAGAGGCTTTCACGAACAATTCAAACGGCATAGATCGTTCCCTCAGCAACTGCATCATCGCGACCAAATGATTGGAGTTGGCGCCGCCGATCAAACCAATCACCGATGGCGTCTTTTGTACCAGCCAGGGGAGCAAGGACGCATATTTTCGCCTTTTGCCTCCGGAAACGCCAAAACCACTCTCATCTTCACGTTTCATCCACACACCAGGGCAAAAACCAGAAAGCGGATGTACCCTGCTCTGTGCAAGGAGATCACGCTGGCAAAGTGCGTCTACTTTCTGCTCCAGTCGAAAGCGCTTCTCTTCCATAGAGCCAAGATCACAAAATTTCAGGCGAAGCAAAAAATCCGGCAAGTCTCTTTGAGAGTTGCCGGATTCAATCGCATTAGGGAAAATGTTTTTATTCCTTGATCAGTTTATCGGTTCGAATCAGAATACCTTCATGTCTGATTTGCAGGAAATATATGCCAGCCGGCAGGTCTGCCTGATCCAGGCGGGAGGCATCTGCAAGATTGAGCATACGCTGATCCACCAATTGGCCCATGGTATTGCGGAGCTGTACCTCCACCGTCAATGCGACTCCATCAGCCCGGATCTGAACCACGTCAGAAAAAGGATTCGGGGAAACCTCAATCAGATCAGCCAGATATAGTGGCCAGTTTGTCCTGGTCTCAATCGGAAAGTGTTGACGGAAGAGATGCGCAGCATTCATGGCAGGAGAAGCAGCGCGACGAGATGGCGGACAAATTGTCCCCAAATTGGCCATGAAGACCACATCAGAGCTGGATGTAAAGTTCTCTAACGGAAACCAAATACCCGTGGCATTGTCATCTCCTGGTGTTGCTGGAAGTTGTGGATTGGCAGTGGTGGTGAACTGCGTAATGCCGGGGAAGGCAATGAGAGAATCGGTCTGATTGCCCCATATTTGTGCAACAATCGCTGGATGGGCCTGCAAATTTGCATTGGTGATTTCCCAGACGAGTTCGTTGCTCGCCGGATCATAGCAACTAAAATCTAACGCCAGGGGTGTAAAGCTGGCTGGCATGCTGTAGGAAGCAAAATTACTGGGATTAGAAAGCCCTGATGTATTATAGGCACGCACTTCATAGGTAACGGTGCTGCCAAAATTGAAGGTTGTATCAAAATAAGCCGAGACATCTGCCCCAACGCTGTCAAGTACTACACCATCTTTACGAATCTCAAAACCTTCCTCGTCCGTGCTATTGTCATCCCAGCTAAGCGGAACCAGATAGGCGAAAGAATTGTCTGCGACCAGGTTAGACGGCGATACTGGCAGGGATCCACATCCATTGGGCGCGGTGATCACATCTTCTGCAATGAATGTACAGACCGGATCACCAGTGAAACCGACAACCACATCCAGGCCAAGCCCATCGGCAGCGAGTCCGGTCAATACAACAGTCTGTGGACTACCGGTTGTGGGAAATAATTGATCATTTACAGTGAGGGTTCCAGTAGCTGGCGCGGCATTATACGTAATGATCAACTCCTGTTGGTAGGTATTGCTCAGCGGGTCACATGAAGTTTGAGAGCCGCTTTCAACATCAGTAATTGCACAAGAAGGCAGGCTTACCAGGAATCCAAGGGATCGGCTGACGCTTTCCGTTCCAGTGATTACACTGACCGTTCTAAAGCCGATCGGTGCATCAGGTGCCAGCTGAATGCTCGCATCCAAGGCTTCTGGGTTGACAAAGGTAGTATTCAGTACAGTGATCCCAGGGCCAAAATCAACCACCGAAGCATTCGTGAAGTTGGTGTTGAGCCCATTTAATCTTACATCCAGAATGTCTCCCTGACCAGCGTTTGAAGGGGTAACCCCCAGTAAGCTTGGTAAAGCAGTGCCATTGGATACCAGAAATACACCTTCTCCTTTGACATCAAATCGCACATCGAAATCAATGATTTGAATGTCAACATCATTGAAAATGAGGCTGGCAGCAGGATCAATCTGTATTTCCACAACAATCTCAGTCGGACTGGTGACACTTACCTTTAACACAGATATGTGAGGATCGGAGAAGGTAACAATGATTTCTGATTCGGTTCCGAATAAAGGATCTGCAATTGCCAGCAATACATTGAGGACTGATCCCCGGGGACCTTCCACGGGATCGGCAAATACAACTGCATTAGAGATGCCTCCATCCAGAATATTCAGGGCGGTATTTGCATAGCGTTGCCTTCCGGTTGTAGAGGAATTCACCTCTGGAATGAAGGCAAATAATCCTCCTGTTTCCCTGGCCATAAATGAAAAGGCTTCAACAGAGCTTACCTGTTCTGGAAGAATGGCAGCATTGGCACCTACAGGTATACTCAGGCTATCCAAATTGTCGGAAAATGGCAGGCTGCTCATCCCACTTATAAAGGCAGTGGTGGAAGTAGCAAAACAATCACCTGAAACAATCGCACTTACCTTAATATCCTGAGCTTTCAGGACCGCAGTCAGGTTTTCAATCGTCCCACCTGACCGTGGTGAAGCGTCGGTATAGATAAACACTTGTCCACCTGGTTCAACATTGTCCTTGATTTGATCAATGGCAGCCTCTGCCGCTTCCGGACAATCCCCTCCCCCTGAAGCGCGCAAGGCAGCAACCTGCGACCGAATCAGCGCCAG
>JBCBZF010001232.1:0-1912 GCA_039815525.1 Bacteroidota bacterium
ATTTGAGGCTGTTTTCGTATATTTTCATAGAATAATGTATCTTGTAGAGAGAAATCTTTTGACAAGATATATTTTTTTATGCGACCAAAGAAAGCACGACCAAGCAACAATGAAGGCTACCCATACGACCCCGCCAGACTGATTGAGGCCAAGGGGAAATGGTACATCACCTATCAAGTATGGGATCACAACAAAGGTGATCTGGCCACCAAGAAGCTGTATAAAATCGAAGGCGATACGCCAGATGCGAAACGTCGAGACGCTGATCAGAAAATTTATCAGATCAACCAGCTCTTGCAGGAAGGCTACAGCATCGCCCGCAAAGATGTGCAGCCAGAAAGCTATCTATCCATCAAAGACGGTTTTGAGCTGGGCCTGAAAGCCAAGTTTCAGTTTGTTGGAGACAAGGCGAAAGAGAATTACTCCAGCTATCAGCGGGCAATCATGGAATGGTTGAATGACAGTGGGGTAGGGCAGCGCCGGATTCAGTCCTTCACTCGTCCTGATGTGCTGGCTTTTTTTGATTGGCTGTTTGAGAATCGAAAGGTGTCCAATCGTACCCGTAACAATTACCGGACTTACATCAATGCTGTGATGGAAGAACTGGTGAAGCGAGAGATCATCCGGATCAATCCTGGCAAAGGAATCAAAGACCTTCCAACCAAATCAATCAGCAACGTACCCTTCACCAAGGAAGAGCAAGCCATACTTGAAAAGTATCTGAGAGAAAGAGATCCGCAGCTCTACTATTTCACCCGCTTCATCTATTACGCTTTCATTCGCCGCGTAGAACTGTGCCGCATTCGGGTGAACCACATTGATCTGAAAAACCGGGTGATTCTGGTACGCTCGATGAATTCCAAAAATAAAAAACAGATGCCGGTAGAGATCGTTGACCCTCTGGCTGAGATCATCGAAGAGATGAATCTTTCTCAATATCCTGGCAATCATCTGCTCTTTGCGAAAGGTCTTAAGCCAGGCCTGGACAAAATCTGGCCAAACCGGGTATCAGAAAGGCACCGTCGAGCACTGGAAGCGACTGATTTATACAATGGAGAGTTGACGATGTATTCATGGAAGCATACCGGCAATTGTAATGCGTATCGGGCCGGAGCTGACATCATCTGGATTCAGCATCAGAATCGGCATCATAGCCTTGAGGATACTGAGATTTATCTACGATCAATGGGATTGCGGATGAACACGAATAATCGGAGGTTGAGCTGGTAGCTTCAATAATCGTGTAAAAAAATATTATTGAAAAGTGCATCTATTACGATAAAAAACGACTTATCCATTCTTTTAGGTTAATGGATAAGCCCACTTTATAATTTCTATTCATCATTTTTGGATCGATTTCCCTGCGGCTCAACTCAGTCAGCTCTCGACAAAATATGATGCTTTCAGACTGCGCATTCGCAGCACAGGCCTGCCCAAGAATCATCGCCACCAGCCGTTTCTGCTCTCTCTCGGTCAAATCAGTCTTCGTATATATCCGAATTTGATAACTACCATCCTCATTCAATTGGTGACCGATTCTGATTTCAGTGAGTTGTTTTTTGTTTGTCATGTTTTCAAGGAGGAAAGATCGGTTAAACTACCAGGGCAACTTGTGTTCTTATGGTCGCGATGGCCGGAGACGGCCAAATGCTGTGGAAAATCCGCTTTCAGTTTTCTGACGTGGTACGTCAAAGAGCTAGCCTGAGCTTCGCTCATGGGATGTTCATTGAGATTGCCGGAAAGGCAGATCCCGATGGTCTTACATAGGGTAAGAAATAAGTGTACACCTTTAGAACAGAACTACAGTTAATGTATCCCTACTAGACCAATCCATTGGTCTCCCCACCCAAAAAGAGAAAGACCAATGGATTTGTCTATATCCCCACCAGGCAGGAGAAGAGCCTACCTTAGC
>JBCBZF010000218.1:0-7873 GCA_039815525.1 Bacteroidota bacterium
ATTCAGGCAACAAATACGATACCGACGAACGATGCTTCAACTTTATTGCAGCTAAACGTCTACATGCCTATGTAATAGTCCTTCCAATAATACGTATAAACGACCTCATTTAGGTCGTTGAACCCAAACTCACCCAATCAACCATTACGCGAATGCGTAGGGGCCGGGTGTTGAGGCACGATACTTCCCATCGAATCTTTTCCTCAACATTCACCACCCCCCTGCATCTTTTTCTGGCGGCAATGAGCCTGCCAGCTGGGGGAAAATTATGCACTATGAAACGATTTATCGTTAATTTGTTACTCCTTTTTATTCTTTTTCCTGTTCATTCGACCAATTACTATCTGTCGGCAAATGGTAATGACAACGCCAGTGGGACCAGTCCTGCGCAGGCCTGGAAGACCATTGACCGCTTACAACAACAGCTGGTAAACATCTCTCCGGGAGACAGTATCTTGTTTCGAAGAGGAGATACCTTCTTTGGACAGATTGATCTGTTGGAGACAACTAATTTGGGCAATCCCGTTGTGTTTTCCGCCTATGGAAATGGTGCCCGTCCGATCATTTCCGGGAGTCGTCCGATCACGGCTTGGACCAAATTAAATGGCTCCCAAATCTGGTCGGCAAGTGTCAATCTCGATACCGTCGCCTATCTGTTTGCCAATCAGAAACAGCAGACCCTGGCCCGCTATCCCAATTCTGGTTATGTAACCATTACTTCAGGTGGTAAGCTAAATGAATTAAGCAGTACGGCACTGCCTGGGGGCAATAACTACTGGCAAGGGACCACTGCCCGTATCCGGACCACGCGCTGGACCTACGAAATGCGGGAAGTAAGCAGTTCTACTTCAGCCGGAAAGTTGAACTTCGCGTCCAATCTCCGCTACAAGGCGGATAAAGACTGGGGCTTTTTCCTGGACAATAAGTACCAGGAGCTCGACATGCCAGGAGAATGGTTTTATAACCACCAAAGCAAGAAAGTGTATTTCTGGCCCCTCAACAACCAGAATCCCAACCAGATGAACATCACTGGTAGCAGCAAAAATTACGGGATCTACCAGATCATCACAGAAGACCTCGATCATTTTGTTTTTGAGAACCTTGTCTTTGCCGATCAGATTTTGGAAGGGATTCGCATCAATAGTAATAAGACCAAACGAATCACGATCCAAGACTGTGAATTTTACCGACAGGGGGAAACCGGAATTCTGATTTCAGGACGGGATATCCACATTCGCGACTGCTATTTTGCTGATCAGCTTGGCAGAGGCATCAAAGCCAACAAAATTTTTACCTCAGAAGTTCGCAACAATGTTTTCCGCAGAATCGGGATGCAGGAAGGCTATGGATTCAGTGGCAACCAAAATATGAATGCCCTGCATCTCACCAATGGCGACAGTCTATATGTTGGCTACAATGACATCGACAGTGTGGGCTACACTGGTATCACTGCCTACCTTGCCCATTCGACCATTGAACGGAACTTTATTCATGATTTCAATCTCCGCCTGGATGATGGATCAGCAATTTATTCCTGGGGAGATCAAAGTAATTATAATCTGATCCAGGAGAACTTTGTCAGAAATGGCCCGGGCTATACAGTTGGGACCAATAAACCAGATAAATTTACCTCCAACGGAATCTATATGGACCTGAAGGCCCATCATAACACCATTCGCAACAACACCATTCAGGAGATCAGTAATGCAGGGATTTTTATCAATTCCGGTAATTATGACAATCTGATCGAGGACAATGTGATCATGGATTTTGGTGGGCAGGCGTTTCGCTTGATGGAGATTCAGCAAGTTGGTACACACGTGGATAATCTGTATCAGGGCAATGTTGCGTATTCATTCGGGCCACAGCTTTATCCGGTTACCATCTTTTCCCTATCAGGCACAGAGTATGATTTGGGTAGTTTTCAAGGCAATTATCTGATCAATCCGTATGAGGATTATTCCGCCAACATTGGAACGTACACCAATCAGCGAGGGTTTACCCTGGAAGAATGGGCGAATGTCGCACCAACTCAGGCCAGTGGAAATTTTGATTCTCCCTTTCGCTTTACTGGCTACGAAATTCTGCAGGAAAACGGCCCCAACCTGATTAATAATGGAAACTTTGATGCAGACATGAATGGATGGGGCTATACCCAAACGAATGACGTTAGCTCTGGGTGGGTGTCAAACGTCGGTTTGGATGGTGGTGCAGCCAAAATGCACATGCTCAATGGCAACAACAATACGGCGACGATTTCCACTAATCCAAGCCAGGATCTGAAGAAAGACCATTTCTATCATATTGAATTCAGTGTCATTTCGCAAGGCTTTGGTATCCTGGAGATTGTGATTCAGGATCAGAACAAAAAACTGATTGAAAAAGTGGTGCGGCCTTATACGCCTACCCGCAGAGAGCATAAGTTGATCTTGCCTGTGAGTCAGGATATTCCCAATGCCAAGCTGCTCTTCAGACAGAAGTATCCAAAAGGTAATTTTTTCATCATCGACAACGTCAGCATGACCGATGTAGATGTACAGCCTGAAGATCCGAAGGACAAAGTGGAGCTGTTGAAAAACCATACTGCAAATCCCAAAAGCTTCCAATTGACGGGTACCTATTATGATGTAGATGGTAGTCCGGTCAGTGGGAGTGTGACGGTTCCGCCTTATCGGTCCCGCTTGTTGGTCAAAGAGCCAGGTAGTGTGGCCAGCAGTGGTGGGAATCAGGCGCCATTTGCTGTCATTTCCGCCAATACCCTGACCGGTCCGGCACCATTGAGTGTCAATTTTGATGGGGCAGCTTCCAGTGATCCGGATGGAAGCATTGTGAGTTATAAATGGACCTTTGGACAAGGTAGCACTGGCAATGGGATCGCCGAAAGCACCACTTATAACAATCCTGGAAACTATCAGGTCCGATTGATTGTAACGGATGATCAAGGGCTGAAAGACACTGCATTTACGACTGTTTTGGTGACGCCTGCCGGTGGGAGCGGTGGTGGTAGTGGTGGAAGCGGCGGTAGCGGAACCTGTACGCTTTCAGCCGATTGGAGCAGTGCTGATATTGGAAAAACCACAATCGCAGGTGAGGCATGTGAGGATATACAGAACGGACAGTTTGCCATCACATCCTATGGCCAGAAAATTGAAGGGAAATTTGATCGTACTCATTTCATGTATCAGGATTTGACGGGCGATGGGGTATTGACTGCCCGCATCACCGCTTCTAGCGGTCCCAACAATGCAATGAGTGGTCTCATGATGAGAAATGGCCTTGGAGGAGGAGCTGAACACGTATTCATGGGCGTGAGTCAGTCAGGTCGTTGGATCAGTCAGTCCCGCAGCGCCAAAGCTACTCCTACGCAACGTACGGATTCACCCACGGGAACCGTCACATTCCCCTTTTTCGTGCGAATTGAGCGAAAAGGCAATGAGTATAAGACCTATTATGCACAAAACGGTGCCAATTGGCAATTGGTGGATACCTACACGATTCCGATGGAAAATACTGTACAAATTGGTCTCGCCTCGGCCAGTTATAGCAGTAGCCAATCGATGCTTGCGGACTGGGATCAGCTTGGTACAGGAAATGTCATGAACCCCGGCGACGGAGGGACTGACTGCGCGCTGTCTTCTGCCTGGTCTCACCAGAATATCGGCAATGTTACCACACCGGGAGAAGTCTGCGAAGATTCTGTCAACCTAAGCTTTCAGATCAGAGCCGCCGGAGAAAGAGTGGGGAAAAAGTTTGATCGCTTCCACTATGTATACCGATCGCTTCAGGGAGATGGCAGCATTTCCGGTCGGATCAATCGCCTGAGTTCCGGTCAAAATGATGCGACAGTCGGTTTGATGATTCGAGAACAACTGGGTAGCAATTCCCGCTATGCGTTTATCGGGGTCAACCTTGATGATCAATATCAATTCAAAACCCGCAAAGCCAATGGTAGTTTCCCGGTGGTGCAAAGTGGTCCCAAAGGAAGCATGCCTCTGCCTTACTTTTTTAAGCTGGAACGTACTGGCAACCAACTGGAAGCATTTATTTCAGCGAATGGGCAGAACTGGCAATCGGTTGGCAGTGAGACCCTCAGCCTTCCTTCGGATTGTTTCATTGGGATGGCGGTTGCCAGCGGAGACGCTGTAGATACGGTTGGAACCATGATTGATCAGCTGGTGTTAGGCGGAAGCATCACGCAAAGCAATGCACTTGTCGATCTGTCCGGCCAAGATGAACCAGAAGCAAAACCGACAAACCGTCTTAGAACGGTCCCGCAATTGCAGATCACAATTTTCCCCAACCCACTAAGAGGAAATAATCTGACACTTATCCTCGAAGGCCAGATTTCGGATGAACCATATCAAGTCTTTCTTTTGGATCAATTCGGTCGCCGTCTGAGTCGTTGGGCGGGCAATCAGCCAAGCCTTGAGCTACGCATGCCTGACAGCCTGACGGCCGGGCACTACTTTTTATTGGTAAACCATCGAGAAGGTGTGTTGAGAAAATCTTTAATCATCAAGCATTAATCCTTCCATATATAGAGAGAAGGGGCGCAGTCGTGGGATTGCGCCCCCCTTTTTTACATGTAATTTATCTTGTTGTCAAAGAAATGGTTTGCCCTTCATCTGTTTCGGATACTTCATACAACAGACGACTGAATACTGCATTATTTCCGGCGTAGATTCTTGTACCAATGGGAAAACGTTCAGCTCGTAATTGCCCTGATTTAAAGGGCAGACCGTAGGAAAACCGCTGGCCATCCGGTCCTTTAACATAGGTGTTCAGAAAGGACGGATCATCATTCTGCAAGTTTAGTGAGACGTAGGCTTGTGGACCTTTTCTGTTATTGGGACCCAAAATCTTTCCGTTCCCTTTTTCATGACGGACCATGCGACGCGGCTCATTGGTCAGCTTTACCTGCGCATTTCCTGAAACCCAGGCCTCGATTTTATCTGCCACCCAAAGATTGGCTGTTGCTTCTTGCCACAGATTGACCACCGCCTCTTCTGCTTGCAAGCCACTGGCATCAATCTGCCCACTTTCGGACATCAATCGAAACGTACCGACTGTTCCGCTGACCACTGCCTGGCCACTCAGGGCCTGGAGCTGAAATTCCTCAGTCTGCAACTCACGGATATAGGTGGTATTGCCCAGACCGGTATCCAGTCGTTTTAGCTTGGGCGCATCCAGCCGGATCAGAATGGGTCGGCTGGGACGTACTTCCTCCCGAAACCGAAGGGAAACACCCTGGTGGTCCCGTACAATGTTGAGATAGGCAAAGAGGTTTTCGTCCATACTGATGTCAATGGCCTCGCTCTGGCCCGGTTTGCCGCTCATCTCGATGCTTGCCGGGATGGCAATGGTGATGCGTTCAATTTGGTCGAGCCGAAAACTTTCGGTCAGACGCTGTCCATTGCCGGAGATCTGGGCCCAAATTGTCAATGGACAAATGATAAGCCAAAAACTGATGATGGTTTTCATCTCTCTGATAGGTTATTGATGATGGTACAGCTGGTTTAGTTCTGGGGTAGTACCACATCAAAACTGATCGGCACTTCGTTCTTGGGACCTCCGCCACTGAAACCAAACTTACGTCGCTTAATAACCCCTTCTCCTGTGACCCGGTAAGGCTTTTCATCTGAAACACGAAAGCTAAGCGGGACAGTTTTTGTGATGCCTTTCAAGGTTAAGGCTGCCTCGGTGGTGAAAGATCCATCGGCTTGTTTTTGCGCACCCTTAATGGAAATGGTGGCCTGCGGAAACTTTTTTACATAAAAATAATCCTTCTTCTTCTTGACGCTTTTCTCCAGATCTTTCCAGCTAGTTTGCAAGGAAGATGTGTTGATGGCGACTTCGATCTCGACCGCTTCAAAATCATCGTTTGGTACCATGGCTTTCACAAAATTCCATTTTCTGAAGGTGAAAACCTGATCTGAGCCGGCATTCCCAATGGCCTGGATGGTACCAGGCGCAGTTTCGCCTTTTTCATAGCCGACAAAGCCGTTGAGTCCAATGAAAACGGTGCTGATGAGGAGCAGTGGGAGGAGGAGGTTACGATAATTTTTCATTGTATTGTTTTGTTGAAAAGTGAATAAAAGGATGATTATTTAGTAGTAGTAGGACTGGCTGCTTTCATGATGAAATTGAGATCAATGAGAATGGTTTTGTTGGCAGGCGACGGCCCGTCAGGGCCTTTGATGCCATAATTGTCGGTAATATTGACCGGGAAAGACGCCTGGACAATCAATTCTGGCTCTCCCGCAGCGGAGAGGGTAGGGATCAGGCTTGCTGAGACCTGTACGGGCCGTTTGTAACGAAGCAACTGAAGTTGCCCCATCAGCTCAATGGTCGTGCTTTCTCCCCAACTGAGGGCGGTTTGTGCGAGAACTTTGTCCAGGCTAAAATGCGCCCTGGGATATTTTTTTGCCTTGAGATAAGACTTGAGAACCTTTTGGTCGAGGGATTCCATCCCCATGGTCATACTCCGGGTTTGGGCGGTAAATGAAATGCTCTGTACCTGTTGATCTTGAAGGGATAAACTGCCACTGAGGGTGCGAACCTCCCCGGAGTAGCGTTCCAGTGGCTCCATAAATCGAAACTGTAGTGCTGGAATGCGATCATTGATCGGACCTGAAAATACCCATTGGGAAGGGATGGCTTGTTGATCAGGGTAGTCAATTTGGGTAGATGAAGTGATTGTTGCCGGCAGCGCCAGGTCCAGGGCTTCCCAGCTTTGGACAGGTGTATTGTCTGCCACTGCCTGGTAGGCATCTCCGATCGGTGAAGCCTGAAGACTCTTTTGTATTTCCTGGGAGACGGCTTTACCAATTTGCTGAAACAGGCGATCCTTTTCTGCATAAGGGGCGCGAAAGGGCTGCTCAAAACGCTGAAAGATCGGCTCGATACAACTGAACTGCGAGAAAAGAGCCACCGAAACGGACAACATCTGGTTCTGGTCGCAGTAAGGATGCAGGTCCAGGTAATAAAGCCGGTCTGTCCGTGCCGCTTCCGTCTTTGCGCGATATTGAAATGCCATCATACCTGCTTCAAGGCTTCGTAACACGTCTGTCGGCTGCCAATCGTTTTGCTTTTCTCCACCTAGTGCAGTGAATTTAATGGGAACAATGGTCTGGGCCCGGCCGATCTGGCGTACCAGTACATTTTCTTTGATAAAGGCGGCTTGTCGCTGCGGGACAATCCGTGAGGTACGGATAAAGTTGATGAAGGTGTTAAACTCTGTATAGCGACCGGCATAGACAGAACGGCCTTTCCCGTTTTGGAAAACCACCGCTGGGGTCGTACTGATGTTTACTGGCAGACCTGCGGTCAGGTCCCGCTGGATCAATTCAATGCCTTCCTGCTCCGCGTATGCTTTGAGTTTGGGCAGGCACTGGGACTGGAAAAGTTGATCAGCTGTTTGGGTAAAAACGATCAATTGTTCAACCTGCGCTGAAGCCACCAAATGGAGCAGGAAAAAGATAAGGAGGATGAGATAGCGAAACATACTGGGACAATTTGAACGTGATGCGGTTCACAAGTGAGTGAATCGAACCGATACCCAAACATCCATAAAAAGCTGCTTCTGGTCGTCTCAGAAGGATTTGAGACGTCTCATCATGCTGATTTGAGCCGTTTTTCTATCCATTGAGGGAAGCTGCGTACTGAGAAGGCGTAGTTTGTGTCAGTTTTTTAAAGGTGCGGTTGAATGTTGCTTTGCTGTTGAAACCGCATTCGAGGGCGACCCCAAGGAGGGAAAGCTGCTTCTGGGCACCTTGTTGCAGTTGGGTCTTTACAGCTTCGATCCGGTATTGATTCACAAACTCATTGAAGTTTTGACCAAATCCCAGATTGATAATCTGTGAAAGCTGGTTGG
>JBCBZF010000745.1:0-3765 GCA_039815525.1 Bacteroidota bacterium
CCGTGTTAGCTTTCTGAGTCGCGCATCATCGAAAGCCTTGTTAGGATACAGTTGTTTCCAAACCTCTATACGGTCGGGAGGATGAGGGAGAGAAGTGGCCAGTAAATCATACAATTGTTGCACAAATTGCTGTCTGTTTTCTAACTCAGCTTGAAGCCAGTAGCGAAACTGTCGGACTTCCCGTGAAGAAAGCGTACTGATTAATGCCCAGATATTGCGTCCTTTCATACGGCTGGGGAAATTATCGCAGGAAAATGTGCCTTGTAAGCATTTATCATAAAGCTACGAAAATCGGACTGTCTGCGAGGACAGTTTTTCGCTGAGAATTACAGGTTATGCAAAAATTGAGTTTGTAGTTTACATTTTCATACACACCACACATCATGGTACCATCCACAACCCCTACTGTCCTGCTCATTGGAATGGAAACCCGCCTTGGTAAACTCTGCCAGCAGCGTTTGTTGGCAGAAGGGATCTCTGTCCTGGGTGTACAGGCAGAGCCGGATGATGAGATGGCCCATCACCCGATGGATCTGAGTTGCGAGGATTCTGTTCTAGGCACCATTAATCGTCTGGCCGCTGATGGGCCGATTCATGCAGTGGTCAATGTTGCAGGCTATGGGTATGACTGGGAAGGCATTGCTCTGAGTGAAGTCCAAAATCAGCTCGAAAAACGTTTTTTTGGTGCGGTCAGGGTCTGCAAGGCAATCTTGCCTTATATGCAGGCGCAGTCAGGTGGCCTGATCATACAGGCGGGTAATGTCGGTGGAGGACCGCAAAATGGTCCCCTGGTCCCCATGTACGAAGCTGTGCGCTTTGCCATTCATCAGATGTCAGATCAACTCAACCAGGACCTGGCACTGCATAATATCGAAATTGTGTCTTTGGATGCAGCCGGGCATTCTGCACCAACTGGTGAATGCCTGTGGGTCAAAACTGGTCATGACATAGAACTGGCTCAAGTTGTGAGACGTGCCGTCAAGCCATTGAAGCCCGAAGTTGATCAGATTGCGGGCAACATTGTTGATCTGGTCTATGACCGTATGCTGTTGGATGCAGGCCTGCCGCAATCTGAGGCGCAAGACTGCCTGCAACTGGCTCAGATTTCAGATAACTAGGATGCGTGAGGACGTAGATTTCTTTAGCTTGATGTCATGTTGCTACTGATGGGGCTATGGAGCCTGAATTTTATCCTGCATAGTGTGCTGGCAGATTTACGTGTAAAGAGATTTTTTCGTCGTATTATGGGAAACGCATACCCCTGGTACCGGCTCATTTACAATCTGATTTCCGTCATTGGCTTTAGTGGGTTATTGTTGCTCCATATCCGCTTTCCATCCAATCTACTCCCAATAAACCACTTGATGTTGATGATTTTTGGAGGTGTTTTATTCTTATTGGGTGGATGCTTCGGCTATCTGTCAATCAAAAATTACGACATAAAGGAATTTACAGGTGTCCAGCAAATGCGACAATTGGATAAAAAAAATGCGGACTTAATCCGGAGTGGCCTCAACCGTCATGTGCGACATCCACTGTATTTTTCGGCCATTCTGGTCCTGACAGGTGGTTTTTTTCTGATTCCTACTGAAAAGAACCTGTGGCTGCTCCTGATCAGCTTCTTGTATATATACATTGGCACCCTTTTGGAAGAAAGAAAGTTGATCCTGGAATTTGGTGCGTCCTACCGGACTTATCAACGTGAGGTAAAAATGCTGATCCCCTATGTTTTTTAAGGCGAATGACTACATGAACCCTTTGCTTCAGGAAAAATGGCCTACTGCGTTTTCATATGAGAAATATCTCAGCATGATTGATCGACTGCTGGCTGACCGCCAGACCACCGGTTCGGATCAGTCAGAAGCGCTGATTGGCTATACGCAACTCAATCGGCAACGTATGCGCCGCCTTGGGAAAAGCCTCCGCTTACTGCCGGAGGTAGGACGGCAACTCCAATCACTGCGCCGTCGGTATGAATGGTTGGTGATTACTGAAGCCTGGTGTGGAGATGCGGCTCAAAATCTTCCTTACATTCACGCGATGGCTGAAACCAGTGAACGGATCCAACTGAAGCTGGTGTTGCGGGAAGAACATCCCGAATTGATGGCAGCTTATCTGACAGAAGGGACATGTTCGGTTCCCAAGTTGATTTGCCTGGATGCAGAAAGCCGCGAAGTACTCGGAACCTGGGGCCCTCGCCCCGCAGAAATTCAGCTCATGTATCTCCGCTATCGGGCACATCCTTATCTTTCTTTACCTGAATTCATGAAGAAAATACATCTTTGGTACAGCCAAAATCAGGGCCAGAGTCTGCAGCAGGAATTCCTTGAGCGGATGGCTCAATGGGAGGCACCAAAGAGTCAGGGGGAAGCCTAAGCCTGGACAGTTGTTCAGAAATACTTATGTACAGAAACGGCTCCGAATCAAATGATTGGAGCCGTTTCCTATTTTCAGCAAAAAGATGTTTCTGTCGATCTATTGCTCCGGGTAAATAATGGTCGCCCGGTTGATATTTTTGGCGATCACCTCACCAAAAACCTTTTTTATTAATTCCCCTCCCAAACCTACGACATTCGGATTGTCTGCTCTGAGGCGAGCCACTACTTCCAGTTGGACAAATGAACCCGTACCTGGCACTTCGAGGAGAATGCTTTCCCCAATGGGAACTGATTTATGATAGGCGTAGTAAATGCTTTTTGGTTTTTTGGCCTTAACAGGCTGAACCGTTCCACTCTCAATGATCCGGTAATAGTAGTCGCCAGTGCGGCTGTCGACGACTTTTTCACGCAGATAATCCTGACTGCGAGAACTCCCTTCGTCAAAATTATTTGAATCGTCTACGAAGGTGTCATCATTGTCATTGCCAGTAAAATTACCAGGAACATCATCTTCCCCATCAGGATAATAAGGTACTTCCGGATTGGGATTGGTATTCGGCCGGCTGGGACGAGAGGGGCGGTCATAGGTGGACTCAGCGGCCCGACTGATGACATTTGCCATTTCAATGCTCATCCCATCGCGTGACTGAGCAATACTTTGGATCGCCACTCTTCTTTCTGAAGGAGACTCAATGGCGAGTGCTTCTTGCAGCAGAACCGCCGCTTCGAGGTCGGTCTCTTCCAGACTCAAAATTTCATAGCCTTTGATCCAGCCAGTTCGTTCTTTGCGTTCGCTGGTCAGTTTTACCCAATTATCCCGAAAATCAGTCAGGATCAGAATTTCACCTTCGTAAAATAGCGCATTGGTGACTGCAACGGATGTTTGTGGCTTCTTGAAGATGGTTGCATTATCTGTCAAGACCACCGGACCTCCGTCCGGAACAAAGAAATTGGCATTGACCCAACCCGTGTCTCCGGCTTTGGTTTTGACCTGGATGTAGTCGCGATTTTCGGCCCGAACGAATCCCCTTTTACCAAGGCGCTGCACTTCTTCTGTAAACAAAACGGTGCTGACTTGTGGACTGGTCCGACCAGGGAGGACATGCAGGATCACTGACCGCCAGGCACAAACCATTGCGCCCATCTGGTCCTCTTCATAAATGACGCCATTGCGAGAAAACTCCTGGGCCATTACTCCCGAAGAGATGGTCAGGAAGCAGAGCAGGCAAGCAATGGAGAATGTTTTCAGATTCATAGCCATTGAATTGACAGAGATTCTTTGGGTTGTGAATATCGATTGTTGAAATTTCTTTTGGACAAAGCTAGCATTTTCAAAGTGATAAACAAAAAATAACTAACTGATTTTCTTGTTATTAACACCTTTAAG
>JBCBZF010000870.1:0-3143 GCA_039815525.1 Bacteroidota bacterium
CGCCTGGTAGACATGCAGGGGAAAACGGTATGGCACCTTCAGGAGCAACTTGGAGATGCTTTATCCATGCCCATGCAGGGCATTGCAGCAGGCGTATATGTGATACTGGTCCAAAGTGAAGGACAAATATTTCAGCGGAAAATTTTATTGCAGGGGCAGTAATGTTTTTGGGCTCAGTCATTCCCATTCCGTGAAGAGACTGTGTACATTTGGGGAAAGTGACGATCCATTTGGCCTTACGTCTCAATTGCAAACATTTTACCCATGAATCGAATCCTATTTACATTCAGTATGGTGCTGAGCCTTTGCTTCTTTGGTTGTGAAACCTTGCAGCAAGTGGCAGGTAGTCTACCTGACGGCAATCCCACGAATACCGAAATCATTGGCGGCCTGAAAGAAGCTCTGGTCAAAGGAGCTGGCTTTGCCACCACGACCCTCAACCAGGAAGGTGGCTATTTCAAAGACCCTCTGGTCAAGATTCCGTTTCCGCAGGAAGCCCAATTCGCGGCAAACACCTTACGGGACATCGGTCTTGGAAAGTTGGTGGATGATTTTGAAATGAAATTGAATGAAGGCGCTGAAAAAGGTGCGGCTTTAGCCTTGCCAATTTTCAAAAATGCCATCAAACAGATGAGTTTTGATGATGCCAAAAACATTCTGTTGGGCGGTGAAAATGCTGCCACTGACTACTTCAAAGTCAAAACCACTGAACAATTGGTTGCTGCCTTTTCCCCGCAAATCAAAGGAACCCTCGATCAGGTAAAAGCCACCGATATTTGGTCCGAAATCACCACCCGCTACAATCAGATTCCTTTTACTGGTAAGAAAGTAGAAACCGATCTGGTCAAATACACCACGGGAAAGGCGCTTGATGGACTCTTTCTGAAACTGGGAGAAGAAGAGAAGAAAATTCGTGAAAATCCCATTGCCAGAACCAGCGATTTGCTACGGAAAGTTTTCTCTTTTGCGGAGCGTCAGGCGACCGGAAACGAATAAGCCACAAGACATATCTCCAGATAATGCAGCAAGCCGAGTGCTTTGCTGCATTTGTCATTTGCAGAAGAAGCAATGGCATTGGCAGACTCAAATTGTGAAGAACAAAAGCCTTATGTAGCTTGTTTTGTGATTAATTGAGAAAGCTATGCGCATTCTGCAGAGTATCAACCAGTCCGTCGATGCCATCCGGGCCAACGCTGTTCGGGCCGGCCTAACCATTTTCATCATTTTGCTCGGGATCACGGCGCTGATTGTGGTCATGACGTCGATTGAAGGGATTAAGCAGGGATTGGGAACCAGTTTCTCGGCCCTTGGGTCCAATACCTTTCGGGTGCTCAATCGTGCCTCTTCCGTCCAGGTGGGCAAAAGAGGCCGCGATCGCAGAAAGCGTTTTCCGCCTATCAGTTATCTTGAAGCACGGGATTTTCAAGAGAGCTTCTCTTCTTTTGCTACCGTCAGTATGACAGGATCTGGTGGGGGCACCAATCGGGTGAAGTTCCGTACCAAAACCACGAACCCCAACATCTACATGATGGGGACGGATGAATATTATATGAAGACGGCACGGTTTGAGTTGGATGAGGGACGTACCCTTTCCACTGATGATGTCAAGCTAGCCCGTAATGTGGTGGTCCTGGGAGCAGAAGTAAAGAAAACCCTTTTCCCTTTTGAATCCGCTATTGGCCACACCGTTTCCGCCAATGGACACTCATATCGGGTGGTCGGCGTGTATAAATCGCAGGGAAGCAGCAGCATGGCTGGCCCGGATAAGACGATTGTCATTCCCATTTCGACTCTGCGGGCACATTCTACTGGTCTTGGCTCTTTATCGCTCAATGTATATGTCGAAGATGCCAAACAGTTGGACTATGTCATGGAGGAGGCGCGAGGTGCTTTCCGGCAGTCCCGCAGTTTGAAGGTAACAGAAGACGATAATTTCTCCCTGGTCAAAAGTGATGAATTTGTAGAGCAATTAATGGAACAACTGAGTGTCCTGACCATTGCCGCACAAATCATTGCGATCATTACTTTGCTGGGAGCATCAGTGGCCCTGCTCAATGTGATGCTGGTATCTGTTACCGAGCGCACCAACGAGATAGGGTTACGGAAAGCCGTTGGCTCACCCCGTAAAAGCATTCTGTATCAATTTCTCACCGAGGCGGTGGTCATCTGTCAGATTGGTGGCGTTGCCGGGATCATCGTCGGCATTATGCTCGGCAATGTGGTCAGCAACCTGGCGTTTGACATCAACTTTGTGATTCCCTGGAATTGGGTGGCCATCGGGGTGGTGGCTTGTCTTGTTGTTGGGGTGGGGGCCGGCTACTATCCGGCCTGGAAAGCTGCCAAAGTTGATCCAATCGAATCCCTGCGGCATATCTAGTCAATCAAGTATTCAGCTTTTGTCAATTTCTGAGAATGAAGCGATCATTTTTCGGAGATCTCCTTGATGCTTCTCATAATTTTCAGAGAGTGTCCAGGCAAGAATTTGGTACAAAAAAGACTTTCCTTCCACCAACACCAATTCGTAGACAATTTCTTCCCCATCAAAATTATGTGCGAGGGTCCCTTGTAAAGCTGGCAGACCGTTGATTTGAATAGAATCTGGTATGGTAATGCCTTTGTCTGTCCCCAGGATCTGCTGGGCAGAAGTCAGATAATATGCTTCCAGGGGATTGATCAGGCTTGACTCATTGTTGCGCAAAGGCTCCCACGGATTTTCCCTCACCAACATGTAGACATTTTTGCTTTTGTTTTCCAACTGTAAAACTGCATCCGCATTCATGGTATGAGTTTCAGCCAGATAATCAGCGAGATCCATCTGGAAATGAGACGAAATGCTTCTGGTGTGAAACTGCGTTGGCGAAGAACATGAAATGGCGAATAGGAGGATCAGGGAAGAAAGCCGAAGGCCGTTTTTGATGAGCATTGGGGTAGCATTGTTTAGGCTAAACTTAGCCAAAAAAGGAATACCCCGATCCAAATGTGGATCAGGGTACGCTTTTGGGTCCTTAACGGATCAATCTGCGGTTTCTACCGAATCAAGGTAACTGACCCAACCCGCTGAACTTTTACATTTTCATGGTCAATTCCTTTGGCCACAAATACGTATACACCTTCTGCGGCTACCTCGCCTTCCAGTGTCTTAC
>JBCBZF010000031.1:0-16587 GCA_039815525.1 Bacteroidota bacterium
CAAAACCGATCATTTCCTGCTTTCTGGTGATTCTGTTTCAAATTTATATGGAGGACCAAGCGTAAATCTCGCAGGAGTAAAATTTTATCATTTGCTTAAACTGCCAATCTGGGTACCATTGTGAAAAGCGCCGTACCATGAACCGATTGATCCTATTCCTGATCCCGCTGCTATTACTTGCCTGCAAAGAAAAAGAAGCCTGCATTTGCGGCCCCATCGAAGTGCCTTATTATAAATTGCCTGCGGAAATGGACCCTTTTTTTCCCTTTCCCGGTAAGGAACTCTTGTATATTTTTCAGGATTCTCTCACGGGCGAAACGGAACTGGTCCGGCTGAAATATTCGCAAATAGCCGGCTCACTCTACGATTGTGGCTGGGATTGTACCAGTACCTTGCAATATGAATGTGACTGCCAACGTATTTCCTTCGAATCAGACTCTCTGATTGGTCGCAGCTCTCTGCGGGTAGATCCCCGTGAGGATGTAACCCGGATCAATTTTTATCGGGAGAAAAGAGGAAATCTATATCTTGACCATTATTCCCCCAGTGAACAAATCGGGAATGTCGATCTCTCTTTCAAAGACAGCGTGGTGGTGGCTGGTCAAACCTACCGGGAGGTGATGTCGATGCTTGATCAGAAGACCAACCCCATGGAATACTGGTTTTCGACTGAGGGGGGGCTGCTCAAGATCAAACTGAAAGATGCATTTACCCTTGAACGGATTGGGATAGAAGTAGTAGAATAGCACCAGCGTATAAGATAAAGTAGGTGATTCTCCAATGTTTGCATCGCGAACATCCTGAAAAGATGTTTTGCCTACAGACGTTTAACTGCGAATGACATCTTAACGGCCTTTGAGGTATCAAATTATGTAAAGGAGTGGGGAGGCGAAATGATTCTGATGCGTGCGCCTTTTAACAGTGGAGACCAAACTTGGATTTCGAGGCATTCCGCTAGACTAAAATTAGCGAATTGTGTATTTTTGCGAGCTCAGAATCTGTTTGAATTTGGGGATCCATCTGGATAAACGACTTACTTAGTCTTCCCGGTAAACGGTTTTTTGTCAAATACTCAGCTATTTTGAGGAAAAAAACGTATAAGAGGGTTGGCGAAAGCTATGTTTTTACCTGAAGGACAATTATCAAGCAGATTCTCTGGAAACCAGGAAGTCTCACATTAAGTCAAAGGTGTAATTTTATGAGCAGATACAGTGAATACCTCAAGGAAATTGAAGAAAGAAAAGGTCAGTCGCTTCACCCGAAACCCATTGATGGGTTAGAGTTGCTAAGCGAAATCATCGAACAAATTAAAGATGTAAATCATCCGCATCGGTCTGATTCTCTCAACTTCTTCATTTACAACGTCTTGCCAGGTACCACCAGCGCTGCGAATGTAAAAGCAAGCTTTCTGAAAGAAATCATCCTTGGACAGTCTGTTGTGGAAGAAATTTCATCTGCTTTTGCTTTCGAGCAATTGTCTCATATGAAGGGTGGACCTTCGATTGAGGTCCTGCTTGATCTGGCTTTGGGGGAAGACCAGGGTATTGCACAGGATGCAGCGAAGGTTTTGAAGACCCAGGTATTCCTGTATGAAGCTGATATGGAGCGCCTGGAAAAAGCCTTCCAGGATGGAAGTGAGATTGCAAAAGGAATCATTGAAAGCTATTCGCAAGCGGAATTCTTTACCAAACTACCTGAAGTAGAGGAAGAAATCCAGCTTGTTACTTATGTCGCAGGTATCGGGGACATTTCGACTGATTTGCTCTCACCGGGTAGTGATGCGCATTCTCGCTCTGATCGTGAGCTGCATGGTCAATCCATGTTTGAGCACAACAAAGAGAAGCAAAACGAACTGCTTGCGTTACAGGCACAGCATCCTGATAAACGCGTCATGCTTGTCGCTGAAAAAGGGACGATGGGAGTTGGCTCTTCCAGAATGTCAGGTGTAAACAATGTTGCGCTCTGGATTGGCAAGCAAGCCAGTCCCTATGTGCCGTTTATCAATATCGCACCAGTGGTTGCAGGGACCAATGGTATTTCCCCCATTTTCCTGACCACGGTCGGTGTAACGGGTGGGATTGGCCTGGATCTCAAAAACTGGGTGAAAAAATATGATGCAGATGGAAAGCTGATCATGGATGAAGAGGGGGAGCCCGTTCTTGAGCAAGCTTATTCAGTCGATACCGGGACGGTCTTTACCGTGAATACAAAGACCAAAAAGCTATACAGAGGAGATGAAGAACTCATGGATGTCGCCTCTGCCTTTACCCCCCAGAAACTAGAATTCATGCGGGCTGGAGGTTCCTATGCAATTGTATTTGGGAAAAAGCTCCAGGCTTTTGCAGCCAAAACGCTTGGTATACCCGTGCCACCTGTCTTTGCTCCCTCAAAGGAAGTCTCTTACGAAAAACAGGGCTTGACTGCGGTAGAGAAAATCTTCAATAAAAATGCCGTAGGTACCTCTGGCGCGACTCTACATGCAGGTTCTTATGTTCGGGTAGAAGTCAACATTGTCGGTTCGCAGGACACGACCGGCCTGATGACCTCTCAGGAGTTAGAAATGATGGCAGCAACTGTGATCTCCCCCGTCGTTGATGGCGGTTATCAATCTGGTTGTCATACAGCTTCCGTCTGGGACCTGAAATCTCAGGAAAATATCCCTCGTCTCATGAAGTTCATGAATGACTTTGGTTTGATTACAGCCCGTCATCCAGAACATAAGTACCATCCTCTGACGGATGTCATTCATAAAGTCCTCAACGATATTACCATAGACGACTGGGCAATTATCATTGGCGGTGACTCGCATACCCGCATGTCAAAAGGAGTTGCTTTCGGAGCGGACTCAGGAACGGTTGCCTTGGCTCTGGCCACTGGCGAAGCTTCCATGCCCATACCAGAATCAGTGAAAGTAACCTTCAAAGGAGAGATGAAGGATCACATGGATTTTCGGGATGTGGTACACGCGACCCAATCTCAGATGCTGAAAAAGTTTGGTGGAGAAAATGTCTTCCAGGGCAGGATCATAGAAGTTCACATTGGTACCTTGCCTTCTGATCAGGCCTTTACCTTTACCGACTGGACGGCAGAGATGAAAGCCAAGGCTTCTATCTGTATCTCGCAGGACGATACCCTGATCGAATCACTGGAAATCGCAAAAGGAAGAATCCAGATCATGATTGATAAGGGCATGGACAATGAAAAACAAGTCCTGCAAGGGCTCATTGATAAAGCAAATAAGAGAATCGACGAGATTCGATCAGGCGAAAAACCACCTCTTGCCCCTGATGAGAATGCCAAATATTATGCAGAGTTTGTGGTGGATCTCGACATCATTGATGAACCAATGATTGCTGACCCAGATGTGCACAATGAGGATGTTTCAAAACGCTACACCCACGATACCATCCGGGAACTCTCTTATTATGATGGAGAAAAACACATAGATCTCGGCTTTGTCGGATCCTGCATGGTACACAAGGGAGACATCAAGATTGTGTCAAGGATGCTGAAGAATCTGGAAGATAAATATGGTAAAGTCGAATTCAATGCGCCTTTGGTTGTTACCGCTCCCACCTACAATATCATCGACGAGCTGAAGGATGAAGGCGATTGGGAAATTCTTCAGAAATACTCTGGATTTGAATTTGATGATTCTGCTCCCAAAAGCGTTGCCCGTACTGAATATGACAACATCCTCTATCTGGAAAGACCAGGTTGTAATCTATGCATGGGGAATCAGGAAAAGGCAGAGAAAGGAGACACCGTGATGGCGACATCTACACGTCTGTTTCAGGGACGGGTTGTCAAAGACTCTGATCGCAAGAAAGGGGAGTCCCTGCTGGCGTCCACACCAGTGGTCGTTCTCTCTGCCATTCTGGGGAGAACGCCTACAATTGAAGAATACAAAGTTGCGGTGAAAGGGATCAAGCTGACACAGTTTGCACCTCCACTCAAGAAACTGACCACCAAGCCAGGGCGTCCGCACCAAATTTCATACTAATTGACAGAACATACTTAACAACAGCAAGTTCGGGTATTCAACGCCCGAACTTGTTGATTATAAGACCATTGGTATTGAGGGAAGAAAGGTATCCAAAGAGAAGGAACCATGGGAATAGAGTAAAAAGCATCCGGCAAGATCTGTTTACCTCAATCAGTTGTGATGAAGGGATCTCGTTCCTCTTCCCTTCATTGTCTGCCGCGATGGTTCTAGAGCGTATTCAATCTCGCAGTCAGTGCTTCGTACGCCATATATCCATGCGAAATCAAAAAGGCTGAATCCCCCTTGATGCCCACCATCGCGGGAAAGCCATTGATCCCGAAATGCCGGGCCATGGCAAAGTCTTTTTTTGCTGCTTCGAGATAGTGAGGCTGCGCCATCTCTGCAATAAATGCCTCTCCGTCCAGTCCAATTTTTGCCGCGTATGGGACATATGCTGGTAGATCTTCCGGATGCATGCCATCCACATAAATGGCCTGATGGAGAATTGAGCCGAAGGCAAAAGCTTGTTCTGGCATCTTCTCCTTGACAATCGCCAGTGCAATGGCCGGCGGTTCAGAATTGAAGATCATATCTCCTTTCTCCATCGGACCATTTACAAAAGCCTCCCCAAACTTCACTCCACATTTTTCCTCCACCGTTTTATATGCCCCGGCTTTGATATATGGTGCGACCACACCAATCGGTCCCACTGCTTCCCCGAGTTTCAGGCCACCACTGATAATGTGAAAATCAAATTGCTCCTGGTTTTCCTGATAGATCTTCTGAATCACCGGACTGAAACCATAGCACAATCCACAGAGGGCGTCATAGAAATAGAGGATTGTGGTTTTTTCTTCCATGAGAGTTGATTGGATCATACAGTAGAATATCCGAAATAAGGGGAGTGGCAGTGAGGAAAATGTCTGCCATTGTACAGAAAAAACAGGAGAAGTGTAGACGATTGCTAACTCCTTGCCAATTCCCTCTCCAAATGATGGATCACGACTTCGCAGGCAGTGTCCAGGGCGGTATTATTGGGGATGATCAAGTCACAAATGGACCGCATGGGACCAATGAACTGATGGTACATGGGCGCAACAAAGCGTTCATAATCTCTTGCCACGGAGTCAAAGCTGTAGCCCCGTTCTTCATAGTCGCGTCGAATCCTACGGATCAGACGAATATGTTCATCCGCCTCCACAAATAATTTGAGATTGATGGTCTTGCGCAGGTTGATGTGGTGATAGACAAAAATTCCCTCCAGGATAATGATGGGGGCGGGCTTGATGTGAAAGGTGCGTGCGGAGGCAGCTGGGTTGTTAAAAGTATACTCTTTCAGATCATAAGCTTCGCCTCGGAGCAGCTTCTGTACATCCAGATACAGCTGATCTAGATTGACCGATTTGGGATGATCAAAATTGACCAGGCCTTCAGCATCTTTTTCCTGCTTTTCGTACGGAAGGTAATAGTTGTCCTGGGAAATAATGGTGATTTGGTCCTCTGGGAGGCGGGATTTAATTTTTTCCAGCAAATAGGTTTTGCCAGATCCACTACCACCACAAATACCAACGAGATAAGGTTGCATCAGGATTGAAGTAAAAAGCTGGAAAATGCCCGAACCGCTTTTCCCCGATGAGAAATGTGATTTTTCTCTTGTGGGCTGAGTTCTGCAAAAGATCGACTTTCACCCTGCGGAAGAAAAACTGGATCATAGCCAAATCCGCCTTCTCCCTGTCTGGCCGTCAAAATTTCTCCTTCCGCTACACCATCAAAGGTATGGACATCCTCTCCATCAATATAGGCAATGACAGTTCGAAAACGCGCGGAACGCTCTGACTGCCCATGTAATTCTTCCAGGAGTTTGTCAATGTTGTCATTGGCATCACAGGCTGGACCAGCATAGCGGGCAGAATACACCCCCGGTCGACCATCCAGCGCGTCCACTTCAAGCCCGGTATCATCAGAAAAGCAGGGAATGCCTGCCAGTTGATGAAAGGCTCTTGCCTTCAACAGGGCATTGCCTGTGAGCGTCGTCTCGGTCTCCGCAACATCCTGCTCAATGCCCAGGTCTGACAGTGAGAGAACTTCGTAGCTTTTTCCCACAATCTCCCGGATTTCGCGAAGCTTGTGGAGATTATTGGTGCCAAAGAGAATCTTAGGGCGCGCCATATTGCTTATAGCTTGGTCAGTATTTGATGAAGGGCCTGCGTTGCTTCTGGATTGGCGCGAATGCTGTCCAATGAGGGCAGTACATAGACACGCTTTTCTCCCAGATTGAATCCCTCCGCCGGCCAGTCCTGATCCCAATCTTGGAAAATCAGACCAGTCGGTGTCGGCATATCCGTGAGTTGGCAGGCATTTGCATTGTTTTCAAGTACGCCAAATCCAATTTTGCTGACATCCACAGAGGCTGACACCAGGGCTTGCTTCAGAAAGCCTGTCGCTTCCTTATTGGTGAATTCCTCTGGTTGAAGGATCAAGGCGAGGCTTGCTCCTGGCTTCAGCTTCCAGACAGGCGCAGTACCGCTTGTCAGTCGCTCCTGCTCATAGTTTGGTTTGGGAGGATGTGCAGGTGCTTCCATCTCATTCACATGAGATTTTACAGCTACTTCCTCTATACTTTCTGGCGGTGTTTCTTCTGATGACGATACGACTGGTTCTGGAGACACTGACTGTATGTCAGGGGTCTCCAACTCTTCAGTAGCAATCACGAAGAACCGGGCTCCGTAGAGCCGTTTGATATCTTCACCAGAAAACTGCATCAGCTTACCATTTAGGCGCGTACTCCAGCTGCGTCTTTTTGAAAGAAGCTTTTGGTGGTTTGTAAGAGAAAGACAAATCTTTGAGGGCCTCAAATTCCGACTTGACCTTTTTGTAAATGTCTTTGTGCGAGTCAAATCCCATGCCGGTCAATTGAGAGATCATCAGCCAGCTTGGCAGGACATCAAAGATGTTGTCAAGATTCCGCCAGCGGTCAACTGCAACTGCACCTTTGTCCAGACGGCTTTTGGGGAGACGCATCCACATTTCTGGGGTCATCTGACGGATTTGCTTGGCCATAACTGAACCTTGCGCCAATCCTTTGTGATTGATGTAGGTACCTTCTGCCTCAATTGAGGTAGCAGCCGGAAGCAAAACGTTCACTTTTTCATGTCCGCTTTGGTATTGATAGGCATGGGCCACCACGGTTTTACCACTCAGGGCATCGCCCGCTGCGGCAAACAGACGATCATTTTCGAGAGAATAGATGAAATCAGATTTGCCCAATTTCTCAATTGCTGCTTCCAGGCTCATTGCTTTGAAGCCCAGGAGTTCACAAGCAGCCGCATTTGGTGTGCAGTCATCCTGCATAAGCCAGCCGTCTCCACGTCCTTCTTCGATGTGGCTGACATAATAAGCGTCTTTCACACCTAACTGATCAGCCAGTTGCTTGAGCGCATAATTGCTTTCCAGGGAAGCGTAGGCAGAACCGATCAGCAATGCTTTGTCGTCTGCATTCTTCAGTAAGTCAGCCGCCTTGCGCATGCCATCATCAAAGTTGACAGGAATGCCACCTTTCAGCTGAATGCCGGAAACACGGTTTTCGTTATAAATGTCGACATTGAGGCGGTGTGCATCAGGCATCCACCAGGCATTGACGTCCTGGTTTTCACGGGGTGTGATACGCAACACTTTGTTGTCGCGAATCCAGACTTCAATATTGGTGCCCGTACTGTCATTGACATCAATGGCATGAGAATGGGACATTTCCCAAACCCTCGCTTTGAAACGATGCTGCTTTGAGGTCAGCGCACCCACCGGACAAATGTCAATGGTATTCATGGAGTAGGGATCGTCAAATACTTCACCCGGCGCGGTGGCAGGATGGTTGCGATCACCTCTTCCCACTATGGTCAATTGATTGGAGCCAGAGATTTCTTCGGTAAAGCGCGTACAACGGGTACAGTTGATACAACGCTCTTGGTCCATGACTACATTGGGCCCCAGATCGACTCTTTTGGCTTTATGACTCTTTTCATTTTCGAAACGTGAGCCTTCAGGACCATATTTGTAGGTCCAGATTTGTAGCGGACATTCCCCTGCCTGATCGCAAATGGGGCAATCCAGCGGGTGGTTGATCAACATATATTCCAACACGCCTTCCTGGGCTTTCTTGATGACCTCAGAGGTACGGTTGGTTTTGACATACATTCCAGGGGCTACATTGGTGTTACAGGCGGTAGCTGGCTTACGCCCCCACTGAATGATGGGCTTGCCATCTTCGTCGAACTGTAGTTCTCCTGATGCGCGATCCTTGGCCTGAAAACCGACTTCAACCAGACACATCCGGCAGTTGGTCGGAACACTCATTCCAGGGTGGTAGCAGAAATAAGGAATTTCAATGTTTTGATCGAGGGCATACTGCAACAGACGATGCTGGCCATCGAATTCAAGTTCTTTTCCGTCTATGTTGATCTTTGGCATGCAAATACTAATTTTAGACAGCGACAACTACGCTGAAAAGGGCAAAAATTAGCCCTCCGCAAATTGCCGCCGAAAGATAGAGATAATTTCCTTTTTCTGAAAAATCTCTCTCCTTATACCGGGACCTTCAATCTATGGATCTACACCATATCTCTTTTGACATTCCCTATCCCCCAAACTATGGTGGGGTCATGGATGTTTTTTACAAAATCAGTGCCTTGGCTGAGGCAGGGGTTCGGGTCCATTTACATGCCTTTGAGTATAGTCGTCCACAAGCTGAGGATCTGCTGACGTATTGTGCTTCGGTCCACTATTATCCCCGGAAAAAACCGCTGCTGAGCCCACCAGTCAAATATCCTCACATTGTCAAATCCCGCAATCATAAAGCTTTGCTCAAGCGATTGCGACAGGACAACTGGCCGATTCTGTTTGAGGGCATGCACACCACCTATTTCCTGAGCCATCCGGATTTGGAACATCGGGTCAAAATTGTGCGCCTTCACAACATTGAGTGGGAGTATTATTATCAACTGGGGCAAAGAGAAAGTAAATTTCTCCAAAAACAGTACTATCTGGCGGAGTCCCGCCAATTACAGGCCTTTGAAAATACGCTTCCCTTCGCCTCTCACTTGCTAACCATTTCTCCCAAAGACACCACCTACTATCAGGAACGCTTTCGCAATGTGAGCTACTTACCGGCTTTCCACCCTCATCGCGCTGTTACCTCACAATCAGGTCGGGGAGAATACTGTCTCTATCATGGAAAGCTGAGCGTATCTGAGAATCACGAAGCGGCAATGTTTCTGATCTATGAGGTTTTTGACCAACTTGATATTCCCCTGGTCATCGCCGGGTCAGACCCACAGCCCGAATTAATCTCTGCGATCAGCAATCGGGAACACATTCGCCTGGTCCACAATCCCGGTGAGGGCGAAATGTCTGAATTGATGCGCGATGCGCACATCCATGTGCTGCCCACCTTTCAGGCCACTGGCATCAAACTCAAATTGCTGAACGGACTCTTCTCCGGCCGCTTTGTCATCGCCAATTCTCCTATGGTCCATCAGACCGGCCTCGAATTTTTGACCACCGTCGCCAATGAACCAGCGGAATTCCGGACGAATATTCTGGCACTGTTTAAACAAGATTTTACCCAGGACCACGTCCAAAACCGTCGGGATGTGCTCAAAGACCAATTTTCGAACCGCCGCAATGCAGAAAAACTCAAGGCTCTGATTGATACGTCACGACCATTGCCAATGCGGGCCCTGGATTAAGAGATGAGAGCTTGAGGGAAAAATGCAGCGATATCTGGTACAACATTTACTGCCGCCGCCAGTTCAACTGATTGATACCTCATTGTCTTTTTCCCTTCTACATGCACCTTTTTGCCCAACTGGTAACCGCTCTGGATCAAACCAATAAAACCAATGCAAAGGTTGCGCATCTGGTTGATTATCTGGCCGAGGCCAATGATGCAGATAAACTATGGACCATCGCATTGTTTAGTGGCAAAAGGCCCAGACGAGCGGTCAAAACCTCCTTGATGCGGGAATGGGCCGCTGAGGAAAGTGGGATTCCGCTATGGTTATTGGAAGAATCCTATCATATCGTTGGTGATCTGGCCGAAACCCTGGCTCATCTGCTGCCACCACCGGGACCTGAGCGGGAGCAACGCACCCTGACCGATTGGATGGCCTATCTGGAAGAGTTACGGGCCCTGGAGGAAGAAGAAAAAAAATCCCACATGCTGGCTGCCTGGGCACAACTCAATCAGCGGGAACGTTTTGTCCTGAACAAACTCATCACGGGCGGATTTCGATTGGGGGTGTCTCAAAAGCTTCTGGTGCGGGCTTTGTCCAGACACATCGGTCTGGCCGAGAATGCGGTGGCCCATCGCCTGATGGGGAATTGGACGCCGAATAGCACGACCTACGCAGAACTTCTGCTATCTGAGAACATCCGTGATGATATCTCCAAACCCTATCCATTTTACCTCGCCTATGCGCTGGAAGGTGGTCCCGAAAGCTTAGAAGAGGCGCACCAATGGCAGGCTGAGTGGAAATGGGATGGTATCCGTTCACAGTTGATCAAGCGGGAAGGTGAGTGGTTTCTGTGGAGTCGGGGCGAGGAATTGATCACTGATCGCTTTCCTGATCTGGCCGAAATGGCTTTGAGCCTACCTGATGGAGTGGCCATTGATGGAGAGCTATTGCCCTTTCGGGACGGCCATCCACTTTCATTTCAATTGCTGCAAACCAGGATTGGACGTAAAAAAGTAGGGAAAAAGACCCTCGAAAATGCCCCAGTGATCATCATGGCTTATGATCTGTTGGAGTGGGAAGGAGAAGACATTCGATCTCGTCCATTGGCTGAGAGAAGAGCCCATCTGGCAAAACTGGTGCAAGAGATCAAGCGCCCGAATGATTTGCGCTTGTCGGAAGAAGCCATTTTTAGTGATTGGGAAGAATTAGCCACGTTAAGAGAAACGGCCAGAGAAAAATATAGTGAGGGACTGATGCTCAAGAGGAGAGATTCCGATTATAAGGTTGGGCGAAAAAGAGGGGACTGGTGGAAATGGAAGGTAGACCCCTTAACGATTGATGCAGTGATGATTTATGCACAGCGCGGACACGGTCGTCGTGCCAATCTGTTCAGTGATTATACTTTTGCGGTGTGGGATGGGGACAAATTGGTGCCATTTACCAAAGCTTATTCTGGCCTGACTGATGCGGAAATGCGGCAGGTAGATGCTTTTGTCAAAAAAAATACCCTGGAACGCTTCGGCCCGGTGCACAGTGTGAAAGCTGAATTGGTTTTTGAAATTGGTTTTGAAGGCATCAATCGATCCAAACGACACAAATCTGGTGTGGCCTTGCGTTTTCCGCGTATGTTGCGCTGGCGGCAAGATAAACCCGCTGCGGAGGCAGATACCCTTGCCAATCTCCATCAATTGTTGCAGGAATATTCCTGACGACCTGTCAGATGTACATTGCTTTCCCGCCTGAAAGTCTGCAAATTGGGCCTTGACAAAGAGGCTGTATGGATCAGGTCAACCAGTATTTCTATTTTCCACTATTTGAAGTCGGGGAGTTTCGCTTCACCGTTGGACATCTGGTGTCGATTTTACTGGTCGTCTTCACAACCTTTTTCATCAATTTTCTCATCAAAAGCCACTTGATTCGAGGGAAGTTTGGGAAAAAAATTCCGGTAGGGGATGATAAACGTGCCACTTTTTTATGGATCACCCGGACGCTTGTCTACTTGATCGGACTCGTTATCATCTTGTCGATTCTCGGCATCCGAAAGATTTTTACTGTTTCAGAAAATGCCATCACGGTTTTTGATCTGTTGAAAATTGTAGCATTGATCATTGCTGCCCGCACCGGATCATGGTACGTAAAGCGTATTCTGAATCGTCTGGCTGAGAATCGTAAAGTCTCCCTTGACAAAGGACGTCGCATCGCGATTTCACAGATTTTCAGCTATATGATCTGGGTCCTCGCGGTTTTGCTCATTCTGACCAGTCTGAAAATCCAGATGAATGTATTGATTGCCAGTGCTGCGGGCTTGTCAGTTGGAATTGGGCTGGCCCTTCAACATGTGGTGGAGGACGTGGCCAGTGGGATCATTATTTTAGTAGATGGGACCATTGAAGTAGGGGATATGGTCGTGATCAATAGCTTACAATTGGAGGGGAAGGTAGAAGAGATCCGCCTGCGCTCGACTGTCGTCGAAACCTTTGATGCCATTACGGTCATAGTACCCAATAGTCGCCTGACGACAACCAATGTGGTCAATTGGAGCTTCAATGATAAGGAAACCCGCTTCAATGTGACGGTTGGGGTTGCTTATGGCTCAGACCTGCAATTGGTCCGAAAAGTTCTGGCAAGTTGTGCTGTCTCTCACGGTCGGATCATGAAGAAACCGGAACCGCGGGTCCGCTTTACCAATTTCGGTGATTCCTCTCTGGACTTTGAATTGCTGTTTTGGACCAAACATGAGGCGGAGATCTATGATATACAGAGCGATTTACGCTTTAAAATCGACGCAGAATTTCGCCGGCATAACATCAGTATTCCATTCCCACAGCGGGATTTGCACATTGTTTCGGCGCCCCCAAGAGAGATAGAAGGAGACTTGGCCGGAGAGGAGACTGGAAGAAAAGCCTCAGAGAAAAAATAATCATAGAATATACAGAGAATCAGGCACTTCTTTTTTGTGATCCGAACTAGGATTCCTATATTTGCACGTTCAAAATGATACAGAGGTTAAAACAAGATACATGTACCTGTACAAAGAACTGAAAGAAGAAATCTTCCAGAAATACGGAAAGAGCGAAGGCACCAATGATACTGGTTCGCCTGAATCTCAGATTGCCCTGTGGACATACCGTATCAAGCATCTGACTGAGCACCTGAAAGTAAACAAAAAGGACAGCTCAACCCGCCTTGGTCTTCAGCGGATGGTTGGTAAGAGACGAAGAATGCTCGATTACCTCAAACGCTCTGATATTGAGCGCTATCGTGCAATCATCAAAGAATTGGGAATTCGGAAGTAATTCCCAATTTTTTTATTGATATTGACTGACAGACACACTTGTCCGAAATTTCAGTCGCCGTTCCCGCCTACCCTGATTTACCTGACGGCGACGCGCTGTTTATTGACGCTTGAAGATATCCCTATTGTATGAATGTTGTTCGGAAATCCCTGACTTTACCCGACGGTCGCGAACTTTCCATTGAAACCGGAGCCCTCGCCAAACAAGCCGACGGAGCGGTTGTCCTACGTATGGGCGACCTGATGCTACTCGCAACTGCTGTTGCCAAAAAAGACATTAATGTTGAGACTGACTTCCTGCCGCTGTCAGTCGATTACATGGAAAAATTTGCTGCGGCAGGGCGATTCCCCGGAGGCTTCTTTAAGCGGGACGGCCGCATGGGAGAACATGAGATTCTGACCGCACGCCTGATTGACCGTGCCCTTCGTCCACTCTTTCCGGATGATTACCACGGTGATACCCAGGTGATGGTTCAGATGATCTCAATGGACAAAGACGTTCAGTCAGATGCACTGGCCTGTCTGGCCGCTTCTGCCGCTTTGATGGTATCTGATATTCCTTTTCCAGATGCGGTGAGTGAGTGTCGGGTAGCCAGAAAGAATGGAGAATTTGTGATCAACCCTTCCCGGGAAGAAATGGCGGAGTGCGATGTCGACCTGATGGTCGCAGCCACCAATGACTCCATCAACATGGTGGAAGGGGAAATGAAGGAGGTATCTGAAGAAGTCATGCTGGAAGCGCTGAAATTTGCGCACGAACACATCCGCATGATGAACAAGATGCAGGAGGAACTGCGCGAAGAGGCAGGTAAACCTAAACGTGAATATGATACCCTCGAATTTGACGAGGGATTGTATAATAAAATTAAGGATCATATTTCCGAAGGAGTAGGAGAGATTGCCCGTGGTAAAATGGGAAAAGATGATCGCTCTTCTCGTTTGAGTGAGATCAAAACTGCTGCCAAGGAGGCCCTGACAGAGGAATATGCTGAAGAAGAGTATTTCGATGCAAGATTTGGGCAGTATTTTAAGAAAATCCAGAAAGGCATCGTGCGCGATGTGGTCGTAAAGGAAAGGCTGCGTCTTGATGGACGTGACCTGACCGATGTACGCCCAATTTGGGCTGAAGCAGGCTTCCTGCCTCGTGCCCATGGTTCGGCTGTCTTTACCCGCGGTGAAACGCAATCTCTCTGTGATGTAACTCTTGGAACTAAGTTTGACCAGCAGACCATCGACACTGCGACCTTCCAGGGATCCAAGAAATTCATGTTGCAATATGTCTTCCCTGGTTTCTCTACCGGTGAAGTCAAATTCAACCGTGCACCGGCTCGTCGTGAGATTGGTCACGGTAACCTTGCCGAACGTTCTCTCAAAGGGATGATTCCTGAAGAATCTCCTTATACTATTCGGGTTGTGTCGCAGATTCTGGAGTCCAATGGGTCCAGTTCTATGGCCTCTGTTTGTGGCGGTTGTCTTGCCCTTATGGATGCTGGTATCCAGATTACCCGTCCGGTATCTGGTATCGCAATGGGGCTGATCACCACTGATGACGGCTTTGCTGTGTTGTCTGATATCCTCGGTGATGAGGACTTTTTAGGCGACATGGACTTCAAAGTCGCCGGTACTGAAAATGGCCTGACCGCCTGTCAGATGGACATCAAAATTCGTGGACTTTCCTACGAAATCATCGAACAGGCATTGGGGCAGTCTAAAGATGGTCGTTTGCACATCCTGGGTGAAATGCTGAAAGCATTGCCAGAGGCACGCACTGATCTGTCTCCATATGCACCACGTTTCTTTGTCATGGACATTCCTCATGATGCCTTTGGTACCGTGATTGGTCCTGGCGGAAAAGTGATTCAGGAAATTCAAAAAGTATCCAATACCACCATCGCACTTGAAGAAGGCGAAGGTGATACTGGTACAGCAACCATTACCTCTGCTGATGCAGCTGGTATTGAAGAAGCGGCTCGCCGTATCCGCGATCTGATTGCGGTTCCTGAAGTGGGTGAAGTCTACAAAGCCAAAGTCAAATCTATTGCAGATTATGGTGCTTTTGTAGAATTCATGCCCGGTAAAGAAGGTTTGCTTCATATCTCTGAAATTTCTCATGAACGTCTCCCAAGTATGGATGGCGTGTTTGAAGTAGGAGATGAATTTGAAGTCAAACTCATCGGCATCGATCCGAAGTCCGGTAAGTTTCGCATCAGCCGCAAAGTGCTACTTCCCGGTGGCCCACCGGAAGGTGAGCGTCGTGATCGTGGCCGTGGAGGAGACCGTCGTGGTGGCGGTGGCGGACGTGGCAACTACCGTGGAGGCGGCGGCGGCGGCCGTCGGGATGGACGCCCACCTCGTCGCAGAGATGACTAATTCTGATTGAACAAACTCGATCATATCATGCAACATTCTTCTTCCTGAAGGATGTTGCATTTTTTTTCAATTTGACTTTGTGCAAAGGCAAAGACTGAGTGTAACTTGCAGCTGCCTACAATCACCAACCCATATGAAAATTTTGGTTACCGGCGGCGCCGGCTTTATTGGATCTAATCTCGTAGAATACCTGCTAAATGAGGGGCATGAAGTAAGTACGCTCGATAATCTGTCGACGGGTCGCATTGAAAATCTTGCCTCCGTGATGGAAAGGGATGGATTTACCTTTATCCAGGGATCTGTAACTGATCGCGACATCATGGAACCCCTGGTTCGCTGGTGTGATCATTTGTACCACCTTGCTGCTCCGGTTGGGGTAAAATTGGTCATGGAACGTCCGGTTCTGACCATCCTTGACAACATCCGTGGCATTGATGTGGTACTGGATCTGGTGAATCAGTACAAAAAACGCGTCATGGTTGCCTCTACTTCCGAGATATACGGCAAAAGCCTTGACATGCTGGATCCTACCCATTCCAAAAAACTCAAGGAAACAGACTACCGGGTTGAAGGTTCGACGCGTAACCACCGCTGGGCCTACGCCAATACCAAGGCCATGGATGAATTTTTGTCTTTTGCCTACCATAAAGAGTATGGAACGGAAGTGGTCCTGGCCCGTTTTTTCAATACTGTTGGCCCCCGTCAGCTGTTTAATTACGGTATGGTGATTCCCAACTTTGTCAAACGCGCCCTCGCCAATGAAGATATCCTTGTTTTTGGCACCGGCGAACAAAAGCGGAGCTTTATGCATGTGCATGATGCCATTCGGGCCATTACTGGTTTGATGTTCACTGGTAAGGGAGTAGGAGAGGAGTTTAATGTGGGGAATCCCATTGAGATTACCATGAATGAGTTGGCCGAGAAGGTTGTAGCACGTACAAATTCCACCTCAAAAATCGTCAAAAAGTCCTACGAAGAAGTATACGGAAAGGGCTTTGAAGACATGAATCGCCGTACCGCTGACATCACGAAATTACGCGAAACCCTGGGGTTTGAGATGGAATATGATCTCGAAGATATCCTGGACGATGTGATTGCATTTTATCGGAGTCAGGAAGGCGTTGCAACCCAAAGTTGAATCGACCGCTGATTTTATAAAACATCAAAAGGGGCCATGGCCCCTTTTTTATGTTCAAAACATTTTTTTA
>JBCBZF010000901.1:0-3008 GCA_039815525.1 Bacteroidota bacterium
ATGCAGCAGCCATTGCGGAAATGCGTCGCCGCAAGCAGCGCCCTGCCAAGCCTTTTGCGCTAATGTTTCCTTCTTTGGCGTCATTGGCTGAGTTTGATCTTACCTCAGCACAGATTGAGGCATTGACGCGCCATGAGGCACCGATTATTTTATTGGAAAAACCTGCCCAGTCTTCTTTGGCACCAGGTCTGGCTGATGAGCTTCCTGAGCTTGGCGTTATGCTGCCTTATGCACCACTTTTTGCCCGCATATTGACTGAAGCCAGTCACCCTATTGTGGCGACCAGTGCGAATGTGAGCCATGCACCCATTGTAGCCGATGAACAACAACAAACTGTTCTGACAGCTCTGGCTGATCTGATCCTGCACCATAACCGGCCAATCATTTCACCCCAGGATGATAGTGTCATCCGCTTTTCACCCAAGCATCAACAACGCATCATTTTACGCCGCTCACGTGGTATCGCCCCCAACTTCTTTGGGCACAAGCAGAAGGCTGAATTGAGCCTCATTGCAGCTGGAGCGGACATGAAATCCGCGTTTGGGATCTTGCATGAAGGACAATATTACCTGTCTCAATATCTAGGCGATCTTAGCCATTATGATACTCAGTTACGCTATCAGACGGTATCAGCGCATTTGCAAGAGGTGTTGATACATCACCCAACTGCGGTTCTGACGGATAAGCATCCTGAATATATAAGCCGACGAATTGGGCAGGATATTGGCAGCCGCGCCAATCTGGATGTCCATGACTTTTTTCATCATCACGCTCATTTCGCCGCGGTGATGGCAGAGCATGACCTCTTTGAGCAGGAAAAAGTGATTGGTGTTATCTGGGATGGAAGTGGCTGGGGGGGAAACGCTGAATTATGGGGTGGTGAGATGTTTGAATGGGAAAAGCCATTCATGCAAAGACTGGGACATATACAAACTTTCCCAAATCTGGCTGGTGATAAAATGGCACGTGAACCGCGTCTTTGTTCATTCGCTATGCTGAATGATGAGAAAGATGTTCGGGCAAAATTTACTGAGAAAGAACTGAAGATTTACGATCGACTCATACAGAATGCTTCTCTGCAATCTTCCAGCATGGGCCGTTTATTTGATGCCGCAGCTTCGGTACTGGACATCTGTCAGAAACAAGGCTTTGAAGGAGAAGCGGCGATGAAACTGGAGGGACTTGGGTATGCTTTTTGGCGCCAGAATCAACTGCTTCCAGAAGGCTATCCAATGGATTATGATGCGCCGGTACTGGATGGCCGGAAGCTTTTGTTGGCCATGTTACAGGATCGGCAAGAAGGACAGAGGATCGGTGAAATTGCACTGAAGTTTCATGTTACGCTTTGTCAATTTGTGGCCCACATCGCCCGTAAGCACCAAGCCAAACACATTGCCTTTAGCGGTGGTGTGTTTCAAAATGCCCTGTTGGTAGATCTGATGATCGATTCTCTGGAAAAGGATTTTTCTCTCCATTTCCATGAACAACTGAGTCCCAATGATGAAAATATAGCCCTTGGGCAGATGGCGCTGTACCAATTGCGCCTTCAAAATATGTACGCTGAAAATTGAAAGACATGTGTTTAGCAATTCCTGGAAAAATTCAATCCATAGAAAACCGATTTGACGGAACCGTCCGGATGGCCAATGTGTCTTTTGGCGGGATCATGAAAGAAGCCAGTCTGGAAATGGTTCCGGCCGCAGACATTGGCGACTACGTCCTGGTGCATGTTGGTGTAGCCATCAGCATTGTCAATGAAGTGGAGGCCAAAAAGACATTCACCTATCTCGAACAGATCGGGGAATTGGAGGAGCTGCAGGAAATCAAAGATCATCTTCCGCCTCGTTCTGAATACCAATCCACAAAAACTGAATCATGAAGTTTTTATCAGAATACCGCGACCCGGAACTGGCCGCCCAGTATCTGGAAGAAATCAAACGGACCGTTACGAGACCCTGGAACATCATGGAGGTATGTGGCGGGCAAACGCATAGTTTGGTGAAGCATGGCATCGTCGATGTCTTGCCTGAAGAAGTCAACATGATTCATGGACCTGGATGCCCCGTTTGCGTGACGCCCCTGCGGCAGATCAACAAAGCGGTACATTTGTCCGCGCAGGAGAATGTGATTCTTTGTTCGTATGGCGATATGCTCAGGGTGCCAGGCAGTGAAAAAAGCCTCCTACAGGCCAAAGCGGAAGGAGCCGATGTCCGTATCCTGTATTCACCGCTGGAAGCCGTTAAATTGGCCAAACAACATCCTGATAAAGAAGTGGTGTTCTTCGCGGTTGGATTTGAAACCACAGCACCAGCCAATGCACTCTCAGTGATTCATGCGCAGAGAGAAGGCGTTTCGAATTACTCCATTCTTACCTCACATGTGCTGGTTCCCCCGGCCATGGAAGCGGTGATCAATGATCCTGACAGTCAAATTGATGCCTTTTTGGCAGCAGGCCATGTCTGCACCATTATGGGCCTGGAAGAGTATGGTCCAATTGCCAATCGATACAAAATGCCCATCGTGGTTACTGGTTTTGAACCAGTAGATATCCTGCAGGGTATTTTGATCACTGTACGGCAATTGGAGCAAAATGAATTTCGCCTGGAAAATCAATACAGCCGGGTCGTTTTGAATGAAGGAAACCCCAAAGCCAGAGACATCATCTTTGAAGTCTTTGAAATAGAAGACCGATCCTGGCGGGGTATTGGACGAATTCCTGACAGTGGATATGCCGTGCGAGAGGATTATGCTGCTTTTGATGCCAATCGAAAGTTTTCGCTTGAATTACCCGAAGTAGAAGAATCTACAGAATGTATGGCCGGACAAGTACTGAAAGGCATCATCAAGCCGCATGAGTGTCCGGCATTTGGCAAAAGCTGCCAGCCGCAGAATCCATTGGGGGCACCCATGGTCAGCTCTGAAGGGGCATGCGCAGCCTATTACCATTTCTCTAATATGATTTCCCAAACTGAAAATGTAGCTGTATGAGTGATGGCCCTTTTCGTATG
>JBCBZF010000028.1:0-16950 GCA_039815525.1 Bacteroidota bacterium
ATGCGGAATCCCCGCTTCCATAATCAAATTTGTGCAGGGCGGCGTTTTTCCAAAAATACAGCAGGGTTCCAGACTGACATACATGGTAGAGTGGGGCAAAAGGCTTTTGTCCTGTACTGATCGAACGGCCAGGACTTCGGCATGGGGCCCTCCTGCTTCTGCGTGGTAACCTTCTCCAATGATATGGCCGTTGTAGACGATCACTGCACCTACCTGTGGATTGGGAATAACAGCTTTCCCTCCTAACTGAGCGAGGGAAATGCATCTTTGCAGAAAATCTGATTGTGGCATGGGAATAAAAAAAGGGTAAGTTCCATATCGCACCGATCAACCTCCTACCGCTGCTACCTTTCGGTCCTGACGGAGTTCAGAAGGATCTGGTCGTATAGACTTACCCACCGCAAACTTAGGAAGCTTTTTCATCCCTGACAAGCTTCTGGTAAAAAAAAACACCTCCAATTTGATGGAGGTGTTACGAAATATGCTATGCTGATTTCGAATCAGATGTCGATGTTGGCATATTTAGCGTTACGTTCAATGAATTCCCGGCGCGGAGGCACTTCATCTCCCATTAATACGGAAAAAAGACGATCTGCATCTGCCGCATTTTCAATACTCACTTGCTGGAGCGTACGCTTTTCCTGGTCCATGGTGGTATCCCAAAGCTGATCCGGGTTCATTTCACCAAGACCTTTGTAGCGCTGAATATGGACTTTGCTTTCATCTCCTTGAGCCAATCGCTCAATTGCTTCTTTCCGCTCCGTCTCAGTCCAGCAATAGATTCCTTGTTTGCCTTTTTTGACTTGATAGAGCGGTGGCGCAGCAATGTATACATATCCGCCTTCGATAAGCGGTTGTAGGTTACGATAAAAGAGTGTCAGCAATAAGGTACGAATGTGGCTCCCATCTACATCTGCATCGGTCATGATGACAATCTTATGGTAGCGCAGTTTTTCGAGATTGAGTTCCTCATCCTGACCGACACCGGTAATCCCAAGGGCCTGAATGATATTTTTGATTTCTTCGTTTTCGTAAATACGGGAAGGGTGCGCTTTTTCTACGTTGAGAATTTTCCCCCGTAATGGCAGAATTGCCTGATTGCGTCGGTCTCGTGCCTGTTTGGCAGAACCACCGGCTGAATCACCCTCCACCAGGAAGATCTCACATTCTTCTGCTTTCCGACTGGAACAGTTGGCGAGTTTACCGGGTAATCCACCACTCAGTGCGCCACTTTTCTTTTGGACGGCCTCACGGGCTTTTTTTGCGGCATGACGGGCTTCAGCCGACAAAATCACCTTGGTGATGATCTTTTTTGCCGCATTGGGATGCTCCTCAAGGTAATCATTCAATTGGCGTCCGACGATGGACTCTACAATTCCTGACACCTCATTGTTCCCCAATTTTGTTTTGGTCTGGCCCTCAAACTGTGGTTCACCTACTTTGACGGATACCACGCAGGTCAAACCTTCCCGGAAATCATCTCCGGAAATATTGAATTTGATCTTTTTTAGCATGCCGGACGCATCGGCATAGTTTTTCAAGGTCCGTGTCAGGGCTTTTTTGAAGCCTGAAACGTGCGTTCCACCCTCATGGGTGTTGATATTGTTGACGTAAGAGTGAATGTTCTCATTGTAGGATGAGTTGTATTGAATGGCCAACTCAACCGGGGTGGTTTCTTCTTTGTCGATACCTGTGATGTAAATCGGAGGATCATGCAAAGGAGAACGACTCTGATCAAGGAATTTGACAAACTCGATCAGTCCACCTTCAGAATGAAAGGTTTCGTTGAGGTATTCTTTGCCTTCATTTTCAGGCAGTGCCTTTTCCTCTTCCGTGAGAGGCTCCCGCAGATCAATAATGGTTACCCGAATGCCACGATTCAGATAGGCAAGCTCACGCAGGCGTGAAGCCAATACGTCGAATTTGTACTCGTCGGTGGTGAAAATAGTCGTATCTGGCCAGAATTGGGTCTCAGTCCCACGATCATCGGTATCACCGATGATTTCAACCGGTCCAAGAGCGACCCCTTTGTTGTATTCCTGGCGATGAATCTTACCATCGCGATATACCCGAACCCAGGCTTTTGATGAGAGGGCATTTACACAGGAAACTCCTACACCGTGTAATCCACCAGATACTTTATAGGTATTCTTGTCAAACTTTCCGCCAGCTCCCAAACGAGTCATGACCAGTTCAAGCGCAGAAAGACCTTCTTTTTCATGAATACCAACAGGAATACCACGGCCATTGTCGCGTACAGAAATTGAATTGTCAGGATGAATGGAAACGTGGATGTCGGTCGCATATCCCGCCATGGCTTCATCAATAGAGTTGTCCACGACTTCGTAGACAAGGTGGTGAAGCCCCCGCGTCCCAACATCTCCAATATACATGGCTGGCCGCTTCCGAACGTGCTCAATCCCCTCTAAAACCTGAATATTACTGGCGGAATAATTGTTCGCCTGATTTTCTTTTTCACTCATTCGCGATATGCTTTTTGATCTAAAAAGAGCGCTTTTTCTAATAGACAAATATACACAAAAAGACGCGGATTTCATACTGCACCCACATCTGAAACATTGAGAAGGAATCTGATTTTCTGCTCTGATTATGAGCGAGTTGAACGCAAAGGGAGAAAGAGGAAAAGTATCTGTATAGCAGGGATAAAAAAAATGGGGGAACTGGCGTTCCCCCTGGACGTTCGGTAACAAATTGATGGATTTGGGAGTAGGTATTGGAGTATAATCCAATCAATTCGGTCTATAAATGTACAATTTCTTTCTCCTATTTGCAATCAAATATTCTGATAAAATGGAATATTTGTGATCACGGATTGATTAGGTGAAAAAGCCTATTTATCCTTTTTCTTTTTCTTCTTACCAAAGCCGAATTTGTTTTTGAGGTCCTTCAGGTGATTGACGACTTCTTCCCCGACCTTCTCTTTTGCTTTCTCTTCCGCTTGTTTCTTTAAATCGTTGGCGATACTGTCAGCAACGGTTTTGACGGAGTCGACGGCTTGATTCTTTGTGTTCTCTGCAATGTTTTTCAAAGAATCGACGGCTTGATTTTTGGTTTCATTGACGGTGTTTTTCAGACTATCCTGGTTCAAATCAAGATCCAGACCGGTTTTCTCTTTCAGCTTATCTTCTGCAAGGTTAATGGCCTGATTTTTTACTTCTTCGCCAGTACCTCCGCTGCCACCTTCGATTTTGGGATCTTCTACTGTGCCACTAACCAGAAGGTTGAGGTTCACCCGTTCGCTGGTTTTAATCGTTCCGCCACTCAAATTGGAGAGGGCTGAGAAAGCGGCATTGCCCAGGGTGCCGGGCGGAGCATCGATGTTGACAAGGTAGTCCAATTTGCCAGCCAGATTCTGGCGTCCCTGAAAGCTGAAAAAGATGTCTTTGACCTGAAACTTAATCGGAGCAATATTGAGGAAGCCATCTTCAATTTCAAACTGACCCGTTATGCCACTCAAATCAATGTTGCGCAATTCATTGATCTTGGTTTTTTCTGCAATCATTCCCAGGAGAGAACCTTTGTCCAGTCCACCTTGCAGCATGTTGAAGGAACCCAGACTATTGAGGTCTTCGAGAACCGGAAACATATTTTTATCCAGTCGGCCCGAAATTCCCAATTCGGTGTCGACAATGCCATTGATCAGACGGGTGACGGGTGCAAAAGCAGTCACTGGATTGAAATGTGTCGCTGCATCCTGAACCCCCAGATTGCTCACATCCAGGTAGAAGTTGTAGAGAGGATTGGAGAGGTCTTTGGTATCATAGCTGCCATTCATGGCAACATTGGCCCCCAGGAGGTCGAGTGTGATATCCTTCAATTGAATGGCAGATTCAGCAATGGCCATGCTGCCATTTATATTTTTGATCTCCAACTCCTCATATACCAAGGTCCCAATTTGTGCGTCAATGTCCAGGTTAAAAGTTTCAGGAACCGGAATGACGCCATAGGCCTCGCTACTTTCACTTGTCTGCCCATCAGCCGGTGCTTCTTCCTCAATCATCCACTCATTGCTATCAAAGCGATTAGACTGAACCGTCAATTTGCCTGAGAGCGGCTCATTTTCGAGGAGGCCATAGGCGAGGTAGTTGCCGATGTAGCCACTGGCAGTGTAATCGCTTTTCCCCAATTTGCCTTTGGAAGAGATGATTTCCATACGCGACTCTGTGAAACGCACCTGGCCTTCTTCCACATCAAAGCCACTTTGCATATACCAGTCATCTTCATAATGGAGGTCTTTGATCTGTGCAGTTCCACTGCTTTTGATGGCTGTATATCTTTCCTCCTCAATGTCAGAATACTTTCCACTGACAGAGAAGGCATTCAGACTGATGTTGCCCCGAAGGCGCATCGAATCCAGTGGATACACCTGTGTTAGCTTGGCGAGATCAAGTTTGCCGGCTCCATCTACCTTGAAGTGCGGATCTTCAAAATGGTCTACGTGTGCAGTCCCGTGCAATTCTTCCCCATCAAGGAGAAAATGAAATTCTGGAATGTCCAATACCGCTGATTCCATCTTCCCATCTGCATCATCCAAGATCGCTTTGATTCGGAGGTCGCTGAGTTCTGCTGGATATTCCTCATTTTTGACATAGCCATCCACCAGCGTTGCCGTGGCATCTACGGTGGGGAATTGATTGCGCGTAGCATCGTAGGTGCCATCGGCAGTCGCATCCAGGTCCAGCTTGCCTTTTAAGATGGTTCCTTCGATTGGGACTGCTTTGGTCACTTCTGCCAGATCCAGATTTGCCGTGAGCTTGCCGTTGAGGCGGATACGATCGATACCTGTGATATCTGCTTGGGCCTGAAAAGGATTGCTCCCCAATTTGCCTTGCAACTTGCGCAACTGAACCTTCATATTCTCCAGGTCGTTGTTGTCAGAACTCACACTGACATCAATTTGCAGATCATCAATGGATTCAGGTAGATCGGGATACTGTACCCAGGCATCAGCTACTTTGAGATTGAGGCCAAAGCCTGGGACACTGTTTTCATTATATGTTCCCTGCACAAAGCCGTCAAAGTCCAGGCTGCCTTTGGTCTTGGTATCTGAAAAAGACTCTGTATAGACGGCTGGAATGAGGGAGAAGAGACTGCGGAAATCAGTTTTGGGACTGGAAAAACGCAGATTGAGATTGACATCTTCTTCGGAGAGTCCCAGATCACCATCCATTTTGAGGGCAAAATCATTGACAGAAATGACATTGTCTTTCATCTCAATGTGTATGTCCCGGCTAATGTCAATTTTCAGGGCGATGTCTCCGGCCATATGCTGCCCGTTTAAATAACCGACATTGTCATAAACAAGCTTGATGGTCCTGATTTCGGTTTCTGTATCCAGTTCAAATATTTTTTCGGAAAAATCGCCGCTTCCTTTATGGGTCAGTCCGTCCATTGACAGCCGGACGGGAATGGTCGCGTCTTCGTAGCGTACTCTTGTGTCCTTGATTTCGTAGGATTGTAGCTGAAGTCGAAAGGCGCTGCTGCTGTCAGTTGTCTGTGTCGTAGCTGAGGTATCGGCCGCGACAATGTCCCAATTTGTCTGTCCGTCTTCGTGCACAATGCCATGGATCAGGGCTTTGTCCAGAATGATTTTTTTGAGAGAGACCGTCTCCCCGCTGATCACACTCATCAAATCGACCACCAAATCAAATGATTCGGCAGCGGCAAGTGTGTCCCCCTCGAAAGGCGCGTAATTTACAACCCCAAATTCCGTGACAGACACCCTGACATCAGGGAAATTGCGGAAAAAGGAAAGGTCAACACCGGAAAAATAGACTTCTGCATTGACATTCTTTTTGATTTCTTCCCGGAACAGAGCCTCAATTTTGTCTTTGAAAACAAAAGGAAGGGCAGCCAACAAGATCAGGAGGAAGACCAGGGTGCCACCGAAAATTTTGAGAAAGCGTTTCATTCTGCTTGTGAGTGGGTTGGATAACAAAATTAATAGCTACAGACCATAATTCGGAAGGCAAAAGCCGATAAAATATGACTGGGATAAGTCTATGTGCTCCTTTGACGCAAGTTGAGCAGGAAATGATACGGCTATTTTGTCATTAATGTGAAAAAAATAGCTGGTAAGGTTCACGTTTGGCGAAAAACGGTGACTGATAAAAGAAAAGCCAATCATGAATTTACACCAGTACATCCAGGACATCGTCGGCTTACTGGCCCCCCAAATGTGCTATGCCTGTGATCGTCCGTTGACCAGCCAGGAACAACTGATTTGTCTGCATTGCCTTTCCCAAATCGAGCAGACCGATTTTCATCTATGCTCTTCAGACAATGAGTTGTACAATCGTCTGGCAGGAAGAGTCCCCCTGGCGGATGCAATGGCACTCTTTTATTTCGATAAAGCCGGACGGATGCAGAGATTGATACAGGCGCTGAAATATCAGGATGCGCCCCAATTGGGCAGGGTATTGGGACAAAAGTATGGGGAAATCCTTGCTTCTCATCCATGTGTTGAAGGCTATGACAGCCTGGTCCCGGTTCCGCTACACCCCAGCCGGAAACGAAAACGAACCTATAATCAGGCGGAAAAAATCGCCCAAGGCCTCGCTGATACGCTTGGACTGAAGATGCGGAGAGAGTATCTGATCAGGAGTCGGAAGACCCAGACACAGACCAAACTAAGTGGCAGCCGGAGATGGGAAAATGTCAGCTCAGCCTTTCGGCTCAAAAAATCCCTGTCTGAGAATGTGCTGTTGGTAGACGACGTCATCACCACAGGAGCAACGCTGGAAGCCTGTATCAGGGCATTGATGCAGCAGGACGAGCCTCCGCAAAAGATTGGCGTGATCAGTCTGGGAATTGCCCGGGCGAATTAACTACTGTTCCAGCGGATTGTACATGAAGGAAAGCATCAGGAGGAAAGAAAGTCCCATGATAATGATAGCTGCTTTGAGGAAGAGAGGATAATGATCAATGGTTTGCCGCAGTGGTGTCTGGTTGATGACCGATTTTTCGAGCAGAGAAATATCCTGAAAGATATCTGCGAGCATGGCTTCATTGTTGGCCAAGAAATATCGACCATTGCTGATTTGGGCCATCTTCCGGAGACTTTGTTCATCCAGTCCCACATCCCGGCCGCTACCAATGCCAATGCAATAGAGGCGAATTCCGTGTCGTTCTGCCAGTTTGGCGGCAGAAATTGGATCGAGCTGGCCCCGGTTGTGTGCGCCATCGGTGAGGAGAATCATGACCCGCGAAGCCGATTCGCTGTTGCGCATACGGTTGATGCCCACTGCAACTGCCGTTCCCAAAGCCGTTCCCCTTTGCGGCATAATGTTGGACTTGATGTCTTTGATCATTTCCTGCAACATAGCCCGGTCAGCGGTCAGGGGGGCATAATTCATTGCGTTTTCAGCAAAAAGAATGATGCCCATCCGGTCATTCTTACGTCCTTCTATGAATTGACTGGCGGTTTTCTTGGCGACTTCCAGCCGATTGGGGGGGAAATCAGTTGACCGCATGCTTTCAGATGTATCCAGCAATAGCATGATGTCCAGACCCTCACTTTTGGGACGAACCATGGCGCGGGAAGCCTGCGGCCGGGCGATGGCGACGATGAGTGCAATCAAAGCCAACATCTGTAAGACACGTGGAATATACCGCAGAATGGCAAAGTTGTTTTTCCCATCCTGCAAACTGACCGGATCATAACTCATTCTGATCACCAGCCTTTGCTTACGGTAATAGCGGATATACCAAAAAATGTAGGCAGGAATCAGGATCAGCAATAAGAGTGCTTCCGGATTGGCGAAATAGTCGATATGGAAAGTTGATCCAAAGATGATGAAAGGTACAAAAAGCCAATAAAACCAAGTACAAAGAAATCATCTCTTGGCACGGCAAACAAGTCTGCCATTCGCCTTTTTTCGCCATTGAAGCAGGAATTATGACTTGCACGTCAGGCGCAGAGGGCTGGGACTACTTGATTACTTTTTCTTCACTGGAATTGACAAAAAGAATATTGCCGAGCAGATCATAGCCTGAAAACTCTTCTTCTTTGTTGTGTTTGACGGCTTCTGGTAGAAAGCCAATGATAACCAGATCTGCAAAACGAGACTTTTCACTGACCGTGGTTTTGTGATCAGTATCGCTTTGAATGGGAATCATTTCGATGTTGTTGGCACTGATGGGCAGGCGACCGGAATGAATCAAATCGAGCAGTTTGGCTCGTTCCTTTTCCAGTTCGGATTCCAGATGGGTGACAAAGATTTTGATTTCGCCGCCGGCCCAGTCCGGATGACCAAGAATGATATAGGCCATCAGGATCATCAGATTGGCATTGGCATAGTCTCCGGTGGTGATCCAGATATCGATTTCCTTCCGGAAGCCAAAGCCCCGATGATGTCCACTCAGCACGCAGATATCAAAACCCATGGCCCGGACCAGCGCCATGTTTTCGATGATGTTGGTCAGCTCCCCTTCGTTTTCACGCAGGTACTCAAAGAGGACCATATTGTTTTCCTTACCAGAAACACCTGGCAATTGTACCGCCTGTGCAATGGAGGAAGTGTAGGAAGGACTGATGATGGTATTCAGATAAACATTGCTCTTGCTGGCATGCGCCATGTCGATGAGCCGTTTGCGGCATTTGAGTGCTTCTTCGTGGGCTGATTTAGAGACATAACCCTCCAATAAATGGATGTATGTGCCAAACCCGTATTTGCGCGAAATCCAGCGAAGCAGTTCGAAACCATAATATCGATCGAAAGTATGGCTGGAAATACAAATCATGGAGGGGCGCCAATTGGTCTCATTTTCTTCCCCAACACTTTTTTGAAGAAAAACTGCCAAACGTCGGCTTAACTGAAAAATGACACCCTGGAAAATACCGGCAATGCCTCTGCCTTCCTTCCGATAATTGCTGATGACCAGATAAATGAGGATCATCAGAATCAATGAAATTACGGCATAAATCGGGTTCATTTTGAACATCAGCCAGATACACATCACCGCACCCAGAAGAGAAAAATACCAACGGGATCGAAATGAAGGACGATAGGCAGGATCGGCTGCAAAGTGCTCCATGAAGCTGATCAGACAGATGGAGCCGTAGGTAACCATGAAAAACATTGAGATCACTTCCGCCACAGCATTGACGTCGCCCATCAGGACGAAGACAAAAGCAATGGCGATGGTCAGATAGGTCGCATTACGCGGTTCATTGTTTTTAGCGGTTCCTTTGGCAAACCAATCATTGAGGTTCGAATTGGGAAAAATCCCGTCTTTGCCCAATGCTTGCAGAGTTCTCGGTGCGACCATGATGGACCCCAGCGCAGAGGAGATCGTTGCAGCGGCCAAGCCAATGGGAATGATGGGCCCCCAGGCCGCAATTCTTCCCATCACCAGTTGATCTGCCGCCAAATCCTCCGGTGAGGCAGCATAAGCCAGTTTGTACGCAATGAACACATAAATCACCATGCCGGAGATCGTCGCAGCCAGGGTACCCATGGGAATCGACTTTTTCGGATCTTTCAAATCGCCTGACAGTCCAACTCCAGCGGTCATTCCGGTAAAGGCAGGAAAACAGATTGCGAATACATAGAAAAAAGTATCGGGATTGGCGGCGGTGTTGTTTTCCATCACATAGCTGAAGGTAGCTGTTTCGGAAAAATCAGTTTGGCCGACAAAGAAAAGCACCAGAGATACAAAGAGGGTTGCAACGACCACATACAGGGCTTTTACCCCTACGTCAGCCCCTTTTGTCAGCATCAATAATGCCAACAGGGCTAGAGCCGGAATGGACACCATCCGGCTTTCAGGTGTGAAGCCAAACTCCTGAATGATATAGGCAAAAACCGGCTCAAAAGCCTGGGCAAAGGCAATGATGTAAAAAGCTACGCTGATGGCCTGCGAGAGATACAGTGCCACCCCGATTGATGCCCCAATGTTGATTCCGAAGGAACGGGATATGATGTAATATTCTCCTCCGCCTTCAACTTTCTGATTGGTCGCAATTTCAGCAATCGCCATAGCGGTGGCAATGGTCACCACATGGCCAATCAGAACGATGCCGACCGTACCAAGAAAGCCCACTTGTGAAACTGCGTATCCAAAACGCAGAAACATGATGGCGCCTAAAATGGTCGAGATCGCGGTCAGGAATACCGGTGCAGTACCAAATTTGGCGGTAATATTGGTTTGGAGAGGCGGGGCTGGGGCAGGCGATGGTGCTGCCACTTTAACGGATTCGTTGGTTTCTGTCGACATCTACAGCAAGTTATGCCAATCAGGCTGGAAACAAAATGGGTGTTGCATCTGTGGTTGACACAGCTGCATGAACGCACAGGCGCAAAGACCAGGCCATCTACTGGCAGGAATGTATTGTTTCTGACGACAGAAGATGATGATTTGTCACAAGGCAACCGTGAATCGGAGGGCTTTTAGTCCTACTACACCTTGCAGAGGCGCTAACTCCAACTGTTCGACTTCCGAATCAATGTAGCCACTGGCCTGCAGATAGTTCATGTAGCGGAGATAATCTTCCTTGTCTTTTTCCTGGGTGTAAACCACAGCGACCTTACCTGCCTGGGTGAGGCGTTCGTTTGTCCCTCGAATCACTGATTTGTCGATTCGTTTTTTGATGACCTCGTAGCGGATGTTGTAGGCACCATCGACATCAAACTGTTTTTCTTCCGGTTTAAAGCGGATGGCGATCGGATTGGAGTATACCAGAATCAATTGCGCGGTGGTCATCGGCACCCGTAAACCCGGACGTAAGGCTTCAATCTTTCGGGTAATTTCGCACATCAGCATCAGTTGCCAGAGGCGGGCATTTTCGATATACATTTCATCAAACTGCTCGTTCTCCAGAATGCTTTGGCCCAGGTACATGTTGAACTCAATGCCATCCGTCTGATATTTTTCATAATAATGCGGAATGATGGCCTGGGCTTCTTTTTGCCGCAGTTCTACCAGATTGGTGAGCGTTTCATTGATTTTCTGAACCGATTCTTCATAGGCTTGCCGCCGGCTGTAAATGACCCCCAAAATTGGGTTGAGTTTATCCCGATAATTCTGAATGAGGGACGTAATACCAGGTTGGAGTTTGATGAGATGGTCGAAAAATGGGTCGATTTCATTGTTGAGAAACTCCATCACCCTCACCTCATCACCAGAATTGAGGCTGTCCTGCAGATTGCTGATGTATTCTCCGATCCTGAAATCAAATTGATCAACCAATGGATAGCCTTCCAATCCAGAAATGGATTGAACCAGTTTCCTGGCCAGATTCAGGTTTTCGAGTAAATCAGCCTGGATGGCTTCATTTCTCTTCGTCGACGAACTGACGATGTCAGATTGAGCATAAAATGGATACACATCTTTAAATGCGATTGGCTCCATTTCTGTAGCCGAGGGATCCATTTTCTGTCGTTCCAGCAAATTGGTGGCGGCTTGTTGGAAGCGCCATTCTACACTGGGATGAATGGCCGTGAATTTTTCTTTGACCATGACTTCGACCCCCCGCTTGGTTTCTTCGATGCTGCGCTGAACCGCTACTGCGAAGACTGGGATCAATTCTTTGACTTTCTCTACCATCAGGGCATCAAATTCCTCGGCTTTTTTGCTACCCAGCTCAAGTACGCCGACCATTTTCCCTTTCTCATCCTTCAAAGGGGCTATCATCAGCGCGCGCACGCCTGACTCCACCACACTGTCTTCGTATGGACTGCGGGTGGGATATTTTTTGAGATCATCTACCAGGACCAGCCGATGTTCATCAAAGACAGGTGCATAGGCAGATTTGGAGTAATCACCGGTTCTGTGCTTGTCTTCAAGTGGCACCAGCCGCCGCCATGCATTGTGGGAGAGCTCGAGATCGCTGCGACCTGCATAGGTCATGCCTGTGAGGCCGATGCGTAGGGCTGGATTGCGAAATAAAGTGCGAATCTCCTGTTCGATTTGCTCCATTTTGTCCCAGTTCAATGCCGCATCACGGTCCAATAGGGTATATTTAATCCGTGAAAAAGCCTCCTCTTCCGTAAAATCCGTCATTGTCATACGGATCAGTCCGTGGAACTGAAAATTATCCGGCGGCAGGAGCTCCATCCAACGATCTACGTTTTCGATGTTGTTGAGCAGACTGGTAATATCGCTACGAGAAAGCTTTTTGATCGGCTTGGTGGTTACCACCTCTGAAAAACGCACGTCCATTTCTGGTTTGTAGTGCAGATCCAGGCCACTTTTTACATCATGAAAACTCACCAGAAAAGGTGTTTCCATGAGGATATCTGTATTATAAAAGGTTTTAAGAATGACCGATGAAGCCTTGATGTAGTTCATCTTCATGGCCTCGGCTGGCATGTCGCCAAAACTGATTTCCAAGTCTTTGCGTTCCAAGAGTTCGTTGAAGCGCGGTGTGCGATAGACCGCTCCCAGATTAAAAGGCGCTGAGAGAGCACTGATTTGGGTTTCCTTTAAGCCTGCTGGGAAAAAGGCACTCAACATCAATTTGAGCAGGCCATCATGTTTTTCCAGTAGGCTGTTGTCTTCAATTGGAAGGCGAAGCTCTGGTGCCTGTTTCAAGCCCTTTTTGATTTCTCTTGCGATCAATCGTTCCGTTGGATCATCACTGTCGATCAAGTTTTCCCAGAACTCAATCAGCAGGTGAAAGCTCAATTTCGAGGTATAGGGAAATTGATAGACACCCGCCTGGGCGAGGCGTTCAAGCGTTGTGCCGGGCTTGATTTCAGTTGAAGCGACCATGGTAATAAGGGTGGTTTGGCTCATTGTACGAAAAAAGCAGATCAATGGCTGGTTTTCGCAAGGAAAAACAGTGGGGATTTTGGAGGCTGGGTTGTAGCAGTCTGCTTCATCTGGGCGGATGACACGGACAGGGGGGAGAGCGTGACAGCTGGAGGGATACAACATCCGTTTTTCCCGATTCAGATGATTATCCGGATGGGCGGACTTTTGGCGAATCTTCTTTTTGTCAGACACATCGTGTCATGCCGGGCTGAGTCCAGCATCTGGGTGATTCGAGTCACAAGCTCTGCTGGCCGTATGGGTGTGTAAAGAATCAGTAGAGACAGTCATACTTGCCGTCTCGTCGGATTAGGCTTGGTGCAAATGCTCCCCAAAACAAAAAAAGACAGCCGAATCGGCTGCCTTTCAATTCTTCGTGGAGCATAGCGGAGTCGAACCGCTGACCTTTTGACTGCCAGTCAAACGCTCTAGCCAACTGAGCTAATGCCCCGAAGTGGGGCAAAGGTAAATCTTTTCTCAAAGCAGTACAAACAGAAGCCGAAAAAAGTCTTCCGTCTATTGGCGATATAAAAAAGGAAGCAATGTACACGGCGCACCATCTTCCTCTTCGCTAAATCCATTGACGATGTCCTGACCGCGCATAGCTCTCTTTCCATATTCTATCGACGATGCTATGGACTGAACGCTAAGCTTTGTAATTTCTCAGCGTGAATATGAGCGACACAATCCGCCGTGGCCTTTTTTCGATTTTCCTGCTGCTGTTTACCGGTTTGGTGGGAGTGGTTGGTTTTCATCTGATTGAAGGGTATAACTGGGTAGATGCCAGCTATATGACTGCTATTACGATGAGTACGGTGGGATTCGGGACGGTAGGGGAGTTGTCCGCGGAAGGAAAATTATTTTCCATTCTGTTGATCAGTTTCAGTGTGGGCACATTCCTCTATGCTATCTCAACCATCACCACGCTGGTGGTGGAAGGCGAAATCAGACAAGCTTTTAACCAATATAAAGTGGATCAGCAGGTTGCCAAATTACAGCAGCACATCATCATTTGTGGCCTGGGCCGCAACGGACGGGAAGTGGCCCGCGAGTTCATGACCCAGACAGAGAAATTTGTGGTGGTGGAGCAAAATGAGGAAGTGATCGAAGATTTTCTGGAAAGCTTTCCTCAGTCTCTCGTTATTGAAGGGGATGCCACCCATGAAGAGGTGCTGGATAAAGCCAATATCGCCAATGCCCGTGCCCTGGTGAGTGCGCTTTCTACTGATGCCGAAAATGTTTACATCACCCTGACCGCCCGTGGCATGAATCCCCGGCTGCGCATCATCGCGCGTGCCTCACATGAATCATCGATTGCCAAACTCAAACGGGCCGGTGCCGACCGGGTGATCGTTCCCAACCTGATCGGTGGCCGTAAAATGGCCAATCTGATTACCCGACCGGCTTTGGTTGAATTTACGGAGATGGTCTCTGGTGATTCTGCCCGCAACAACCTCCACCTCATGGATGTGCCTTGTGAGATGAAACCCAAACTGGTCGGAAAAACCCTGGCTGAACTGGATATCCGTTCCCAAACCGGTGTACTGGTGCTGGGTCTCAAAGCCGGTAGTCATCCCATTGAACTGAATCCAGGACCCAATCGAAAGCTGGAGACCAATGACCGGATTTTTATTCTTGGCCAGGAAACCCAATTGGATATTTTTGAAGAAAAGTTTGGATGATGAGGGGAAAGCAAGAGCATCAACGAAAAGCCGTCTGTGTTTGTCTGCTCCAATTAACGCTCGCCTCTTTCCTGCCACCTCGCGCCTCTAGCTATCGTACACCCGCCGGAATTTGCCTTTGATCAATTTGTACTTGGCCTTGCCGATCCTGATGGTTTGACCTTCCTTTACCTTGACGAGGTTTTCAATATCCCGATGAATGGTGTGAACAGAACCACCCGTTTCACGGGCCAGCTGAAGGTAATCCGGGTGAATAGGATACTTCTTGCTGACGCCACACAGCACCACTTTCACCGGATACTTGAGATGTTTGGCCAGGTGCAAATCCCGTACCGGACTGTGATTGTCCGCAATGAGGACGAGTTCTTTGAATCCTTTGAGGCGAGAACTGCCTTTGAACAATGCTTCTACATCATTTTCTTCGATGTCTCCACCACTTCCTTTTTGCATCACTTCATACATTTTATAAATCACTGAGTCGACCGCATTGGTTCTGGCCTTAAAAATGCCGCCGGTTTTCCCCATTTTTTTCGTGGCATTCGATTTTCCATTTCCATCATTGAAAAAGACAAAATGCTTGATGCTGCTGTCGGACAGGTTCAGGCTATGCCAAAGTAAGACCGAGGCCCCGTAGGGATACATACTGGCCGTCCAATCCATCACGACCAACTTTTCCTGCCATTCTTTGTGTCTCTCCAGTACCTTATAGGCGGAAGAGTCTGTTAATGCTTCTTTCCCGTATACAATTTTTTCCACTTCACGCATGCGATTGTCTGGTGCCTGATAATAGACCACAAAGCCATGAAAAAGCTGTTTCGCCTCTTTTTCTGTTTCACAATCTGTCTGCAACACATATTGCCAGGTGATACTGGAATCTTGCAATAAAGCAGGATCGATGGTTTGGAGAGATGTCAGTCGGTTTTGAAGCAGACTTTGGTAGGAAATGATCCACTGGTCAAAGTCATGGGGGTATTTGGTAAAAACCAGATCGATCTGGGTGATGCTTCTGCCCGTCCAGGGCAGGGTATCAGATGTTTGCTGAAGCCGTGCTGAGGCATAGCCCAACTCAAGAATTGTAAAATCTCCTACTACCGGAAGCGCATAACGTTCGGTCTCTACCAATTTGGCTTCAGTGGCGGGTTTGAGTTGCGCCAACACAAAGATCGGTAGCAGGAAGGCAAGGATGAGGGCGTATCGCATGGAGTTGGATTGGTGGTTTGTCTATATAAAAACGGAGGGAGACAGAAAAGTTACATTGGAAATGAGTCAGGAAATTTTCTCAAAAAATTCGTAGTTTCGAATCTTGACATGACACCTACACTCTACCACATGCGGCTTTTTGACTCGATTTTTCTCCTGCTACTGCTGAGTATGCCCATGGCAATTCAGGCCCAAAATCTCCAGGCCGGAACCATTCGTGGCAGCTTTCAGACCGATGTGCAATATCTCTTCCCGGACTCTGTGATTGGCGCAGACGGGGTGGATGAAAAGATTTTGTCCAATAGCTTTTTACAACTGACCTATCAAAACGGAAATTTCCAGGCAGGCCTCCGGTATGAAGCATATCTGAATCCAGTACTGGGCTTTGACCAACGTTTTGAAGGCCAGGGCATCCCTTACCGATATGTACAATACACCAATGACCGCCTGGACATTACAGTTGGGAACTTTTATGATCAGTTTGGCAGTGGTTTGGTGTTTCGTACCTATCAAGAGTGGACGCTGGGCCTGGATAACTCCATTGATGGGGTACGGGTGAAATTTGACCCGGTTCCAGGTGTACAACTGAAAGGCATCATTGGAACCCAGCGTAAATTCTTTGATCGTTCGGCCAGTATCATTCGCGGGGCAGATGCAGAGATTTCGCTCAATGATGTGGTGAAAAAATGGGCCGATAAGAAGACGCGTATCAGCATTGGTGCCAGTGCAGTGAGTAAGTTCCAGGAAGACGATGATGTGAACCTGGTGCTGCCAGAAAATGTAACCACATTTGGTGGTCGGATGCGGCTGATACACGGGGGCTTCAATCTTGATGCAGAATATGCCTACAAAATCAATGATCCGATCAGCCTCAATAATTTTGTGTACAATCCCGGTAATGCCATCTGGCTCAATGCGTCCTACTCCCGCAAAGGCCTCGGGGTGATTGTCAGTGCCAAGCGTTTGGACAACATGGATTTCCGTTCTGAACGGAACATAACCCTGCAGGAATTGACGCTGAACTTTTTACCTCCCATCTCAAAATTCCATACCTACCGACTACCAACTCTTTACCCTTACGCTACCCAACCAAATGGCGAAGTGGGTTTTCAGGCGAGTTTGATCTACAAAATCCCCCGAAAAACCCGTCTGGGTGGAAAGTACGGAACCCAGATTTACCTGAACTACTCTCGCATTCATGGCCTGGATACAAGTTTCGTTGACCGGGTGTTCCGCTACGAAAGTTCTTTTCTGGGTGATCCTGGCAATCTGTATTTCCAGGACTTCAACATCG
>JBCBZF010000663.1:0-4187 GCA_039815525.1 Bacteroidota bacterium
ATCCACCGCTTGAATGTTGCCTGGTTTGGAAATGATGCGCTTTTGTGCCCATGCTGAGGTCGAGACCAACAACAGCACGAGAAATAGTGCGGATAATTTTCTCATAATCTACCTACTTTTGAAGATTTTGGTTCAGAGATTAGCTAGCAAGATAAATAATTAAATAGCTGTATTCAAAATGAGGACAGCCTACAAAAGATGCGCCTCATTACACATTATTGATTGTCCATCAGGCGACAAACCCTACCGGAATTCAAAGATTTTTTCACAACTTTCGTTCTCAATATTCTTCTATGGAAACAAGGCGTTTTGTCCATTCTGAGCCATTTTTTCTGGAATCCGGTACCCAATTACCAGGCTTTGAATTGTCTTACACAATTTCACACCCTTCTTCACAGTCATTTCGGAGAAGGATTTGGGTGTGTCATGCCCTGACTGCCAATTCTGAACCGGTAGAATGGTGGCCTGGTTTGGTGGGGAAGGGATGTGTGATAGATCCAGAGAAAGATCAAATCGTCTGCGCCAATATGCTGGGTTCCTGCTATGGCTCAACCAATGCGCTTAGTCTGGACCCAACGTCTCAGAAACCTTGGTTCCATCAATTCCCAGTTCTGACCAATCGGGACATTGTCCGGGCTTTCGATTTGTTGCGGCTTTCATTGAAGATGGATCACATTGATCTGTTGATCGGGGGTTCCATGGGAGGGCAGCAATGTCTGGAATGGGCCATCCAGGCCCCTTCGGTTTTCGGGCAACTGGTTCCACTGGCCACCAATGCAGTGCATTCTCCCTGGGGCATTGCTTTCAATGAGTCCCAGCGGATGGCCATCGCTGCAGATCAGAGTTGGCAAACTGCTCATCCAGATGCCGGAAAGGAGGGGCTTGAAGCTGCTCGTGCAATTGCCCTACTGTCATATCGGAACTACCAAACCTACCAAAATACCCAGCAAGACCCAGACGATGGCGCGCTGGATGATTTTCGTGCATCCTCCTATCAACGGTATCAAGGTCAAAAGCTTCGCAAACGATTCCACGCTTTTTCTTATTGGACTTTGTCCAAGGCGATGGATTCACATAATGTGGCTAGAGGGCGCTACAGCTTGGCAGCTGCCCTGGGGAATATTACTGCAAAGACCTTGGTCATTGGGGTAGAAAGCGATGTGCTTTTCCCGCCAACAGAACAAAAACGCATTGCCCAACATATTGCTGATGCCCAGTACGTAGAAATTGCTTCTACCTATGGACACGATGGATTTCTGATTGAAGTTGGGCAGATCGAGCAAATTCTCACAGATTTCTTGGAGACATCCTGAGGCTACTTTCTGCGTATACAAATCATGGAATCCTATCAAGAGTATCTCAAAGGAAGAGGGGCACAAATCAATCCCAAAAATCAGTTTCTTCAAAACGAGTACGATACTTCTGAGACAGATGGACTGGATGAGCCTTTGGACCCTGAGCGGGTACAGACCGAAGTATTCTACGAACATCCCAAAAAGATTCTCAATAAGGTTGACAGCCCTGATGTCCCCTTTTCATGGTCGCTCAATCCCTACCAGGGATGTGAGCATGGTTGTATTTATTGTTATGCGCGCAATGCCCATCAATATTGGGGCTTTAGTGCTGGCTTGGATTTTGAGCGAAAAATTATTGTAAAGGAAAATGCACCTGAGGTTTTGTATGAGACCTTCATGAAAAAAAACTGGGAGCCCGCACCGGTTATGTTCTCCGGTAATACAGACTGTTATCAACCACTGGAAAGAAAATTGGAAATTACCCGTCGGTGTCTGACCGTTTTCCAGCAGTTTCACCATCCGCTGGGACTGATTACGAAAAATGCACTGATTTTACGCGATTTGGATATTCTTCAGGAGCTGGCCAAAGAAAATCTGGTTCATGTTAGTCTTTCCATCACAACCATGGAAGAGTCCCTCCGCCGCAAGATGGAACCACGAACCTCCTCTGCTAAAAAGCGATTCGAGACAGTCGAAAAACTCACGGCTGCAGGGATTCCCACTGGGGTTATGCTCGGACCAATTATTCCTGGACTGAACAATCACGAGATTCCTCAACTGCTGGAAGAAGCTGCCAATCGGGGAGCAGTAGCCGCTGGCTATACCTTTGTACGTCTGAACGGGGCGATCGGCCAGATATTTACCAACTGGATTGAGACCAATTATCCAGACCGAGCAGAGAAGGTGCTGAACCAAATTAAGGCTTCTCATGGCGGGAAACTTTCGGACAGCCGCTTTGGGAAACGGATGTCCGGCGAAGGCGCCATTGCAAAATCAGTTTCTGACCTGTTCAAGTTGACCCGCAAGAAGCACTTCGGCGACCGCAAGATGCCTGCTTACAACCTGGAGGCTTTCAGGCGCCCCGGCGACAATCAGTTAAGCCTATTTTAAGGAATCCAATAAGGTGGCCGCTCCGTGCTGGTATTGGTGATCGCCCGACAATCAAAACATTCATTTGGAATGGTGCGCCATGGAAAGGTACAACGTGGGCCAATAAATGTGTCAAGGAAATCGCTTCCTGTAAAAAAACGTTTGTATTCTGTAGCAGCAACTGAAAAGTAACCCAATATCAACTCATCAGGATCATCTGGATTGTACAGATTGCCTGTAAGGGTTCCGGGTGGAGGATCAAACAAACTACCTGAGCGGTTGATGACATCCTGTACATTTTGCCAGTACAAAAACTCCTCTCTACTAATGGTAAATTGGGTCAGGTGGAGGCAAAAAACGTACGCAAATCGATAGTCATAGAGGGTTTTGAGAAGAAAATGGTCAGGAACACTGTCGCCGGCTACATCCAGGGTTTCAAACGCATTGATCACATTGAAGTCCAGATTAACAGGGGTATAACAACGTTTGGTGGTTATGGCTCCCGGATAATTTTCCCGGAATTCATACTCACCAAAAGCCCGCCAGCGCAGATAGGGCCGATCTCCGTTGGTTGGGAGTGGGATATCCGTGTCTACATACAGTTGTTCTGAAGACGTGATATTGTTAAATGAATTGATGAATTCTTCCACTTCAACCCGAAAGTTCACCGGTCCCATAGGAGAACGTTCTGGTAGGACCGTTGGCGTACTGAGGATCTTTTTTCCATCGGCCAGGACAATTTCTACGTGATAGGCTCTACCGGCCACACCTTGCATGAGGGCCGAATATTGGCCTGGCTCCCCTTCTGGGAATGCGTATTCGTTCCCTTGATCATCTATGACTTTGACGGCTGCATTGCTGATCGGAGGCTGAATATTGTCTGTGCCCACACCCAGTACCGCACTGGAACTCAGACTGATGGTATAGGTATTCAGACTGTCGCCGATGAAGCCTTCAACTGCAATGCGGGACGGCAAAGCATCAAGGTCAAATGTGATTTCATCAACACAGGACCCCCATAGCAGGCAGAATAGGAGAAGAGCCGGAATATATTTTTGTGAAAACATGTTTGGCATCAGAATTTGAAATTGTATGACACAGAAGGGAAAACAGAGCCTAACACAGAAATTCGGAACGCCCGAATACGCTGAAAGGCCACCTGACGGAAAAAGACCGAATATGCATTACGCCGTCCATAGAAATTGTAAATAGAGAAGGTCCAACTGCCTTTCCAGCGCTTTCCTTTTTTGGGGAAAACGTCCAGTGTGTAGGCAAGGTCCAATCGATGATAGTCTGGTATACGGAAAGCATTTCGATCTGAGAATACGGGAATGCTCAGAACATTGCTGTTTCTGAAACTACCAATCGGCACTGTAATCGGACGCCCGGTACTGTAGGTGAAATTGACTGAGAAAGTATTGCGAAAGTTGGGTTTAAACGCATAATTCAGGTTGAAGGCGTGCGGCTGATCATAGATTGAGGGGTACCAGTCTCCGCCATTGACACCTTCCTGCGTAGCACTTGCTACAACCTGCCGTTCGGAGCGTGAAAAGGTATAATTGGCTTCGATGATGTGGCGGCCTTTTTGCTTCTTATAATCAAATTCAATTCCATAGGTACGTCCTACTCCTTCGAGTAATTCGGTTTCCAATTGATCATTCAGCAGAAGTTGGGCAAAATCTTTAAACTCAATCACACGGTGTAAATCGCGGTAAAAGACATCAATTGAACCTTGACTCAGGTTGGCAAAGGTCTTCGTCAGCCCAATCGCATATTGGTCAGAAAACTGAGGACGCACATGAA
>JBCBZF010001024.1:0-2621 GCA_039815525.1 Bacteroidota bacterium
ATGACACCTTTTTCTAAAGCTTTGTTGGTGGTAATTGGGTTTTTGTCATTGTACACGGCCGGTTCATTTTTAATCCAGTGTATGATGAACTTACGGGCTTTCATGAAGATCGGGCCGGTATCCGACAAGGCAACCTATGGGGCTATATGGATCCCAATGGAAACATGATATCCGAATTTGAATTTCGTTGGGTCGGCCCATTTGAACATGGCATTGCAAAGGTTTTGCTTGGGCCCATCCACAATGACTATGACAATCACTACGCATATATCAATGAAAGCGGCGCAGTGGTTTGGATTGAGTCCTGATTACATCACCACCATTGCTGAGATTTGAAGAGTTGGATCCATGGTTTCAACCGAAAGCGTTTCGCCCAAACGATCTGATATCTCATTCCCCGGATCAGCAATATGTAGAATTGGCATGGTACCGTCTCCTTTCTGTAAGCTGATGATTTGATAGTCAGGAATCACCTGAACCTGCCAATTTCCAGTAGGTGTGAGTTTTTGTATCTCTGCAACAGTATTTCCAACTGCAATGCCTTCCTGACTTTTATAGGCAGGATGTTCAATCCGAATCCGATTGACTGAAGTTGCATTCAGAATCGAATCATTGGCCTTTTGCGCATCGATAAAGTCTCCTTCTATGATAAAGCGCCCTTCCGGGAAGTAAAGAGTTCGGTTGACCCAAAGGTATCCACCTTCATTGCGGACAGAATCTTCGACTCTGACATCACCTAACTCTTCTATTGGCAAATCTGCAATGGGGTCTTGGAGCAAAACGAACCATACACCAGATTGACAAACCTGATTTACCGCCTCAAGGCATGCCAACTCTTTTTGAATGGCTTCTTCAGCTTCGTTCTCAGCGGGCGTTCGTGGGATTTCTTTTTGTGGCTCTGAACCACCACAGGCGGCCAGGATTAAGAGAAGGCTGGCGAAAAGTCTAAGATCTGTCATGAATCCTTAAAAAAGTTGCGGAAGAACTGTTCTCAGTCCTTCCGCAATATTAATGTATTTCTTCTGATTGGTTACAGGCTGAACCATTTTTTGATGTCGTCTACCAGGTCAAGTTTCTCCCATGAGAAAAAAGTAACCGGTGTCGCTTCACTTTTCCGCACAATTTCCTCTTGTTCCCTGCTACCCTTCATCTGTACATATCGGGTTTCGACCTTTGTATCATAGGCTTCCCTTCCCATGTGTCCATAGGCCGCAGAAGGAGAAAAAATTGGCTTTTTCAGCCCGAGTCGATCGACAATCGCCCGTGGGGTAAACGATAAGTTCTTCCGGATGACCTCAGCAATCTCTGCATCAGAGAGGGTGAGATTTGAGGTTCCGTAGGTATTGACATTGATTGAAACGGGCTCAGCCACGCCAATTGCGTACGCAAGCTGTACCAGGGCCTCTCTGGCCACACCAGCTGCAACCAGATTTTTAGCAATGTGTCGGGAAGCATAAGCCGCGCTACGGTCTACTTTAGACGAATCTTTTCCAGAGAAAGCACCGCCTCCATGTGCGCCTTTGCCCCCATAGGTATCTACGATGATCTTGCGGCCGGTCAGACCAGCATCTCCGTGGGGACCACCAATGACGAATTTCCCGGTGGGATTGACATGGTAAATGGTCTCCTTGAGCAAATCTGCAGGAATCACACGGGGCACAACGTGCTGAATGACATCTTCCCGAATTTTGTCCAACATCGCGGTATCGGCCGCGGCAATTGCTGCCGGAGAATCATCAGCCGGGTCGATAAAGTCATCATGTTGCGTCGAAACCACGATGGTATGGACCCGCACAGGCTGATCATTATTATCATATTCGATGGTTACCTGGGACTTGGAATCCGGTCGCAGATAAGGCATCAGTTCTGGTTCATTTTTACGGATATCAGCCAGCGTCTTCACGAGACGATGAGAGAAAGCCAATGCCATAGGCATCAATTCGGGCGTCTCATCAACGGCATAGCCAAACATCATGCCCTGGTCACCCGCACCTTGTTCTTTGTCTTCTCCTTCATCTACCCCGCGGGCAATGTCCGCAGATTGTTCATGTAAGGAAGACAAAACCGAACATGAAGCGGCGCTGAATTGATATTCGTCTGAGTTATAACCGATGCGATCAATGGTGTCCCTTACGACCTTCTGCAGATCGACATACGCCTTGGTAGAAATTTCTCCTGCCAGTACCACCAGGCCAGGCTGGTAACGCTCGATGGCCTGCAGCAGATCCGCATCGAAGGCGTCCCGGGTTCCATATTCCGTATGGTCCAGCACCACGGTCTCGATGCCGTGTTGACGGGCTCGGTTCAAACCCTGGGCGTCCGGCCGGTTACTGATAACCGCTGCCAGCTTGCCGTCGATCTTCCCGGACTCTACGGCATCAATGATGGCTTGCAGGTTGGTGCCGCTCCCGGAAATCAGAACCACTATATTCATTTACAGACCCTGCAGTACCACTTTGGCTGCGTCTTCGCTGCTGGCTTCGATGGCACCGATGACCCAGGCCTGTTCTCCGGCACTGTTCAGTTCAGCCACCACCGCCTGCGCCTGCTCTGCGGGCACGGCCAGAATCATGCCTACGCCGCAGTTGAATGTACGATACATTTCCCGGGTTTCCACGTTG
>JBCBZF010000001.1:0-50284 GCA_039815525.1 Bacteroidota bacterium
CACATTGATGCCGGTAAAACCACCACCACGGAGCGTATCCTGTATTATACAGGTATCACGCACAAGATTGGTGAAGTTCACGATGGTGCTGCCACCATGGACTGGATGGAACAGGAGCAGGAGCGTGGAATCACGATTACTTCCGCTGCCACCACCACTTTTTGGCCTTACAAAGACAAAAATCACCGGGTTAATATCATTGATACACCTGGTCACGTTGACTTTACTGTCGAAGTTGAGCGCTCTCTGCGTGTACTCGATGGTGCGGTTGCGGTATTCTGCTCTGTAGGTGGCGTTGAGCCCCAGAGTGAGACGGTATGGCGTCAGGCTGACAAGTACGGTGTACCTCGCATTGGCTTCGTCAACAAGATGGACCGTTCTGGTGCCGACTTCTTTGAAGTTGTTAAGCAGGTAAAAGACATGCTTGGTGCCAACCCAGTACCACTTCAGGTGCCGATTGGTGCAGAAGTAGATTTCCGTGGGGTTGTTGATCTCCTGGACAACAAAGCCATCATCTGGAATGAGGAAGACCAGGGGATGACTTATGAAGAAATTGAGATCCCTGCTGATCTTGAGGAGACAGTAGAAGAGTGGCGTACCCACCTTTTTGAATCTGTTGCAGAATATGATGAAGCGATCCTCGAGAAGTATCTCGAAGATGCTGACTCCATCACGCGTGAGGAAATTCTGGAGGCTTTGCGCAAAGCAACCCTCGACATGGCCATCACACCAATGATGTGTGGCTCTGCCTTTAAAAACAAAGGTGTACAGGCTGTTCTGAATGCCGTCTGTGCTCTCTTGCCTTCTCCACTGGATGTTCCTCCGATTGAGGGAATCAACCCGAGGACAGAAGAAAAAGAGATTCGTAGTGCTTCCGTAGATGAGCCATTTACTGCACTGGCCTTCAAAATCATGACCGACCCACACGTTGGGCGCCTGGCCTTCTTCCGCGTATACAGCGGTGTATTGAGTGGGGGTTCGTACGTTTACAATACCCGTACTGAGAAGAAAGAGCGGATCAGCCGTATCATGCAGATGCACGCCAACAAGCGTAATCAGATTGATCAGGTTGAAGCTGGTGATATCGCTGCAGGGGTTGGATTTAAAGATATTCGCACCGGTGATTCTCTCACCGACATGAATCATCCCTTGACGCTGGAGTCCATGACTTTCCCGGATCCGGTTATCAAGTTGGCAGTTGAGCCTAAGAGTCAGGCCGACGAATCCAAATTGACCACTGGTTTGGTGAAACTGTCTGAGGAGGATCCTACATTTAAGGTTACCAATGATGAAGAAACCGGTCAGACCATCATCGCCGGTATGGGTGAGCTTCACCTTGAAATCATTGTTGACCGCCTGAAAAAAGAATTCAAGGTCGAAGTAAGCCAGGGACAGCCGCAGGTATCTTACCGTGAGGCAATAACTGGTACGATCTCGCACCGTGAACTATATAAAAAGCAGTCCGGTGGCCGTGGTAAATTCGCTGATGTACACATCGAATTCTCTCCGCTGCCAGAAGATCATGAAGAAGGATTTGTTTTTGAGGATAGCATCAAAGGTGGTGCGATTCCAAAAGAATTTATCCCTTCTGTTGAGAAAGGCATTAAAAACGCCATGGGAGATGGAGTATTAGCTGGCTTCCCCCTTAACGGTGTCAAAGCCCGTCTCTATGATGGTAGTTTCCACCAGGTTGACTCCGATCAGCTTTCTTTCGAATTGGCAGGCAGACTTGCATTTAAGACCGCTGCAATGAAAGCCAAACCTGTATTGAAAGAGCCGATCATGGCAGTTGAAGTGGTTACGCCTGAAGAATATATGGGATCTGTGGTGGGCGATATGAACAGACGCCGCGGAAAAGTTGATGAAATGGGCGACCGCGGTAACTCTAAGGTCGTGAAGGCGAAAGTACCATTGTCTGAGCTCTTCGGTTATGTAACTGACTTGCGGACGATTACTTCTGGCCGTGCTTCATCCACCATGCAATTCTCTCACTATCAGCAAACACCTGGAAACATTCAGGAAGAGGTGATAGCCAAAATCAAAGGTCTGCAAAAAGTATAAGAGGCGACCTTCGGGTCAAAATCTCACGAAGATGACACAGAAAATTCGTATCAAGCTGAAGTCCTACGATCACAATTTGGTAGACAAATCTGCTGAAAAAATTGTACGGACGGTCAAGCAAACCGGTGCCATCGTCAGTGGCCCCATTCCGCTGCCAACCGAGCGGTCAATTATCACCGTGAACCGTTCTCCACACGTCAATAAGAAGTCGCGCGAACAGTTCGAAATCAGTTCTTACAAGCGTTTGATCGACATCTTCAGCTCCAGCTCCAAGACCGTCGATGTATTGATGAAACTGGAATTGCCCAGTGGTGTCGATGTAGAAATTAAGGTCTGATCGGTTTTTTAGAACCGCTGTGTTAATCTCTTGTGTAAGCTAAATCTTAAATAAGATGGCAGGAATCATAGGAAAGAAAGTAGGGATGACCAATATCTTCGATGAAAATCGGAGAAACATCGCCTGTACCCTGATCTATGCGGAACCCAATGTGGTAACGCAGGTGAAGACTGACGAAGTGCGGGACAATGGGAAGACTGACGGGTACAATGCCATCCAACTTGCTTTTGACGAAAAGAAAGAAAAGAATACCTCTCGCCCACTACAAGGGCACTTTCAGAAAGCCGGCACGACGCCCAAGCGCAGACTCGCAGAATTCGATTTCGGCGACACTGAGCTGAATCTGGGCGATACGGTAAGCGTCGACATCTTCGAAGAAGGTGAATTCGTTGACATCGTTGGCATCTCGAAAGGAAAAGGTTTTCAGGGCGTTGTCAAACGTCATGGCTTTGCCGGTGTCGGTGGCCGTACCCACGGTCAACATAACCGCGAGCGCGCTCCAGGTTCTCTGGGGCCTGGTTCTACTCCCTCCCGTGTCTTCAAGGGCATGAAGATGGCTGGTAGAACTGGTGGGGAACGGGTCAAGGTTCAAAACCTCCGGATCCTGAAAGTGATCCCCGAAAAGAATCTGTTGGTTGTGTCTGGCTCAATCCCTGGGCACAAAGGATCTTACGTCATTGTAGAGAAGTAAAGATGGAAGTTGCAGTTTACTCCATAGAAGGAAAAGAAACCGGCAGAATGGTAGACCTTTCTGCTGAGGTGTTCGGTCTGGAAACGCCCAGCGATCACGCCATCTATCAGGATGTGCGTCAGATCTTGGCCAACCGCCGTCAGGGCACCCATAAGGCCAAAGAACGTGGTGAAATCAAAGGCACCAACAAAAAGCCTTATCGTCAGAAAGGTACTGGTAACGCCCGTCAGGGTGATCGCAAGTCTCCACTGTGGCGTAAAGGTGGCCGGATCTTTGGCCCTCGTCCACGCAATTACGGTTTCAAACTCAATAAGAAAGTCAAGCGCCTCGCTCGTCGCAGTGCACTGACTTACAAAGTGAGAGAAGAAAACGTGCGTGTGCTGGAAAGCTTTGAGTTCGATGCACCCAAAACCAAGCAGCTGGCTGCCATCTTCCAAAGTCTGGAACTGGGCGGAAAGAAGGTTCTGCTGGTCCTTGGCGAGCAAGGCGAAAACATTTACCTCTCAGGGAGAAATCTTCCGAAGGCAAGTGTCATGAATGCCTCCGACCTCAATACATATGACATCCTCAATGCTGAAACCCTGGTATTCACTGAGGATGCTGTTAACCTCATCAACGAACGACTCAATTAGTAGCCATGAGTGTCCTGAAAAGACCAATCATCACTGAAAAAATGATGGATTACTCTGAGAAGGGTATCCCGAAGTACGGCTTCGAGGTCGACATGAAGGCCGTCAAGAGTGAGATCAAGAAAGAGGTTGAACGCGTCTATGAAGTGCAGGTTGAAAGTGTCGCAACCATGATTGTTCGTGGTAAAAGACGCTCTCGTTACAGCAAAAAAGGCGTGATCAAAGGAAAATCCTCTAACTACAAAAAGGCGATCGTAACCCTGAAAGCAGGCGAAGAGATCGATTTTTATAAACACATTTAGTGAAAGCCCTGGCAGACACTAAGAAAAAACTGAGACAATGGGAATCAGGAAATTGAAACCAGTTACGCCCGGACAAAGAGGAATGTCAGTCTCTGACTTTGCAGATATTACAAAGTCAACGCCTGAAAAATCCCTGACTCGTCCGATTAAGCGCTCAGGTGGTCGCAACCGTACCGGTAAAATGACCCAACGTCAGCGCGGAGGTGGGCACAAGCGGCGCTACCGCGTGGTGGATTTCAAAAGAGATAAATTTGGTGTACCAGCAACCGTTAAGGCGATCGAATATGATCCGAACCGCTCTTCTCGTATTGCTCTGCTGTTTTACGCCGATGGCGAAAAACGCTACATCCTCGCAGTTGAAAAACTGAAAGTTGGTCAAACCATCGTTTCTGGTGAGTCTGTAGAACCAACTGTCGGCAACGCAATGTTGCTGAAGAATATCCCGCTGGGTACAGCTGTCCACAACATCGAACTGCATCCTGGTCGTGGCGGTATCATGGTTCGTTCTGCTGGAACGTCCGCTCAGTTGACCGCTCGCGAAGGGAAATATGTTACCCTGCGTATGCCATCTGGTGAAACCCGCATGGTACTCGGAACTTGTATGGCCACCATCGGTGTTGTCGGAAACTCTGAGCATGGAAACATGGACCTTGGAAAGGCTGGCCGTAAGCGCTGGTTGGGACGTCGTCCACGTGTACGTGGTGTTGCAATGAACCCAGTCGATCACCCAATGGGTGGTGGTGAAGGCCGCGCCTCAGGTGGACACCCGCGTAACCGCAATGGTGTACCTGCCAAAGGCTACAAAACCCGCAATAAGAAAAAGGCGAGCAATCGTCTGATCATTGGCAAAAAGAAGAGCAGAAAATAATCTGAGATATGGCTAGATCGCTCAAAAAAGGCCCCTTTATTGATCCTAAACTAGAACGAAAAGTTCTGCGGATGAATGATACCGGCCAAAAACGCCTGATAAAAACCTGGGCCCGTCGTTCCATGATCTCTCCGGATTTCGTTGGACATACGATCGCAGTACATAACGGCAATAAATTCATTCCGGTTTTTGTTTCTGAAAACATGGTCGGACACAAGCTGGGAGAATTTGCCGCAACCAGAACTTTCAGAGGCCACGCTGGCAACAGAAAGGATAAAAGAAGATAGAGATGGCGGAAAACGTAAAATTGACCCGAAAGGAGAAAATTGCAGCGGGCATCCCCAAAGGGCCCAAACGCAAAGCAGAATTTGCCCAGAATCTGAAAGATCAAAAGGCAGAAACTGTCAAGGTCGTATTGCGCAATTATCGCTCCTCAGCCCGTAAGATGAGAATGGTCGTTGACCAGATTCGTGGCCGGGAAGTCTTCGATGCAATGAATGTCCTCAAACTGACTACTCGTGCTGCTGCACCTGCGGTGCAGAAACTGCTCCGTTCCGGTATCACCAGCCTCGAAGAAAAGTTTGAAGACGATCGCGTGGACATCGGTACTCACTATGTGAAGGAAGCGTATGTCGACGGCTCCAGAATGTTGAAAAGATTGCAACCGGCGCCTCAAGGCCGTGCGCACCTGATCCGCAAACGCTATTGCCACGTGACACTGGTGTTGGATCAGATCCCTGATACTGAAGAATAATTCTAAACGATAGGAAATTGGGACAGAAGACGCATCCAATCGGACTAAGGCTCGGCATCATTAAAGGTTGGGAATCCAACTGGTATGGCGGCAAAGATTTTTCTGCGAAGTTGATCGAAGATGAGCGCATCCGGGCTTACCTGAACGCACGTATTCCACGCGGTGGAATCTCAAAGATCATCATCGAGCGTACCCTCAAAAAAATCACCATTACCATTCACACCTCCCGCCCGGGCATTGTGATCGGAAAAGGTGGAAAAGAAGTTGACAAATTGCGCGAGGAGATCAAAAAGATCACCAACAAGGACGTGCAGATCAACATCTTCGAAATCAAACGCCCTGAGCTGGATGCAACATTGGTTGCACAGCAGGTTGCACAGCAACTTGAAGGTCGTGTATCCTTCCGCCGGGCAATGAAGTCTTCACTGGCTTCTACCATGCGCGCTGGTGCCGGAGGTTGCAAGATTATGTGTGCAGGTCGTTTGGGAGGCGCAGAGATGGCTCGTACTGAGCAATACAAACAAGGACGGATCCCTTTGCAGACACTGCGGGCCGATATTGATTACGCCCTGATTGAAGCTAAGACGATTTACGGCATCATTGGCGTCAAAGTCTGGATCTTCAAAAAAGAAATCTTTGGAAAAGTAGATCTCTCTCCTGAAGTCAAATCTGATCGCAACAAGCGCGGAGGCGGAAAGAGAAGAAATAAACGGTAGAACAAGTCATGTTACAGCCGAAAAAAGTAAAATACAGAAAGGTCCAGAAGGGCAGAATGAAAGGAAATGCCGGTCGCGGTACAGAAATTTCCTTTGGTTCATTCGCCCTCAAAGCACTGGAGCAATCTTTCATCACTTCACGCCAGATCGAAGCCTGCAGGATTACTATTTCCAGGGCCATGAAACGTGAAGGAAATATGTGGATTCGCATTTTCCCTGATAAGTCCATCACCAAGAAACCTGCAGAGGTTCGGATGGGTAAGGGTAAGGGTAATCCCGAATATTGGGCCGCCCGGGTAACCCCTGGTCGCCTCCTGTTTGAACTCGATGGTGTACCGGAAGAGGTTGCCCGTGAAGCACTCAGACTCGCGGCAAATAAGTTACCCATCAAGACCAAATTTGTGATTCGTAGAGACCTGCAAGAATAAGCATTATGAAGGCCAAAGACATCAGGGAACTGACGACGCAGGAAATTACTGCCAGAGTAAGCGAAGAACAGGACAAACTCCTGCGCCTCAATCTGAACCATGCAGTTTCTGCCATCGAAAGCCCGTCCGAAATCCGGGAAACCCGTCGAACCATTGCGAAACTGAAAACCATCCTTCGCGAACGGCAGGGAGAGGAAAATGCATAAATGACGCAAGATCATGAGTGAACAAACTGTTACAAGAAACCTCAGAAAGACCCGGATTGGGAAGGTGGTGAGCAATAAAATGGAAAAGTCCATTACTGTTCTCGTCGAACGCCGGGTGAAGCACCCCATATACGGAAAATTCGTGACCAAGACCACTAAATTTCTGGTTCACGATGAGAAGAATGAATGCGGGGAAGGGGATACGGTAAAGATCATGGAGACGCGCCCAATGAGCAAAAGAAAGCGTTGGCGTCTCGTAGAGATCATTGAAAGAGCGAAATAATAAAGGAGTTTGAAAAGTGGAAGCAGGAGCCATCAACTCAGCTTCAAGCCTCTAACTTCTAACCCAAAATTGATACAGCGATGATTCAACAGGAGAGTAGACTGAAAGTAGCGGATAACAGCGGAGCCAAAGAAATCCTCTGTATCCGTGTGCTGGGTGGTACCAAAAAACGCTACGCCCGCATCGGAGACACTTTCGTCGGTACTGTCAAATCAGCTGATCCTTCTTCCAACGTGAAAAAAGGTGATGTTGTGAAAGCAGTAGTTGTACGGACCCGCAAGGAAAGACGTCGCAAAGACGGTTCCTATATTCGCTTCGATGATAATGCTGCTGTGTTGCTGGCCAATGACGGAGGACCGAGAGGAACTCGTATTTTTGGCCCGGTTGCCAGAGAGCTACGCGAAAAAGGATATATGAAAATTGTTTCCCTCGCACCAGAAGTATTGTAGAATCACCAACTCATCAGACGATGCCCAAATCTAAAAACGCAAAGCAGCAGAAACTGCATATCAAGCGGGGGGACACTGTCCGAATCCTCAGCGGTGCCGACCGTGGCAACGAAGGAAAGGTGTTGGTGGTTTTTCCCGAAAAAGAGCGCGCAATTGTTGAAGGAATCAACATCGTGAGCAAGCACGTGCGCCCTTCCCAGGATAATCCCAATGGTGGCATTATCCAGCAGGAAGCGCCGATCCACATCTCCAACCTCATGGTCATCGATCCAGGTTCCAAAGAGCCAACTCGGATCGGTCGCCGTAAAAGTGAAGATGGGAAAGGATGGGTGCGATACAGCAAAAAGAGTGGTAACGAGATTAAATAAGAATCATGGCATTGGAACCGAGACTATACAATAAGTATAAAGACGATATCGTCCCTGCCCTGATGAAGCAGTTTAATTACAGTTCCATCATGCAGGTGCCCCGCCTGGAGAAAATTGTTCTCAACCGTGGGGTAGGAGACGCCGTAGGCGACAAAAAACTGATTGACTCAGCAGTCCAGGAGTTTGCCCTCATCTCCGGCCAAAAACCGGTCGTAACTATCGCACGCAAAAGTATCTCGAACTTTAAACTGCGTGATGGCATGCCGATTGGTTGTAAAGTAACCCTCCGTCAAAACCGGATGTTTGAATTTCTGGATCGCTTTATCAATGTGGCATTGCCACGTGTACGCGACTTCCGTGGTATCCCTACCAAAGGCTTTGATGGTCGCGGTAATTTCACCATGGGAATCAAGGAGCAGATTATTTTCCCAGAAATCAATGTGGATCAAATCAATCGGATCTCTGGTATGGATGTAACTTTTGTTACTTCCGCACCCACAGACGAAGAGTCTTTGGCATTGCTCAAACTATTTGGCATGCCTTTCCAGGGAATGAACAAAGAAAAAGCGTCTTAAGATATGGCAAGGAAAGCAATCATCGCAAGACAGGAAAAGCGCGAACGCATGGTCGAAAAGTACGCTGCCAAGCGTCGTGCGCTGAAAGAAGCTGGCGATTATCAAGCACTGGCACTGTTGCCCCGCAACTCATCTCCGGTGCGTCTGAAAAACCGCTGCATGCTCACCGGTCGTCCCCGTGCCTATCTAAGAAGATTTGGCATCTCCAGAATTAAGTTTCGCGAACTGGCCCTGCAAGGTAAAATTCCCGGGGTAAAGAAAACGAGTTGGTAATATGTATACAGATCCCATAGCAGATTATCTGACCAGGATCAGAAATGCGCAGGCGGTTGGACACAAAGTGGTCGAAATCCCCGCTTCGAACCTGAAGAAAGAGATTACCAAGGTGCTGCACGATCAGGGCTACATCCGCAAATTTAAATTTGTCGAAGAAGGGCCTCAGGGAAGCATCAAAATCGCTCTCAAATACGATCGGGTCAGCAAAAAACCCGCCATCACCAAAATCTTACGTATCAGTAAGCCTGGTCTTCGGAAATACGCTAAAGTAAAATCCATGCCCAGGGTGTTGAATGGCCTCGGTATTGCGATCGTATCCACCCCCAAGGGTGTAATGACCGCTAAAAACGCCAAAGCCCAGAATGTGGGCGGCGAGGTATTGTGTTACGTTTATTAATATCGAACCAATGTCTAGAATCGGAAAACTTCCCATCAACATACCAGCCGGCGTTAGCATTGACGTGGATAAGTCCAATGTCATCACGGTAAAAGGCAAAAACGGGGAGCTGAAACAAGCCGTTCACCCCGATATGGAAATCGCGCAGGAAGATGGTCAGCTCACCGTCAAAAGACCAACTGAGCAAAAGCGCCACAAAGCACTGCACGGCCTGTATCGGACCCTGATTAACAACATGATTGTTGGTGTATCAGAAGGATACGAAAAGAAAATGCAGGTTGTAGGTGTCGGTTTCAAAGCTGAGTCCACTGGGCAAATGCTTGAACTCTCCCTCGGTTTTTCTCACCCGATCATTATGATTCTGCCACAGGATATTAAGGTAGAAACTGAAACCAAAAGAGGTACGCCTCCGCTGATTACGCTGAGAAGCCATGATAAGCAACTGCTCGGACAGATATGTGCGAAAATTCGCTCCTTCCGTCCACCAGAGCCCTACAAAGGAAAAGGTGTTCGCTTCTTTGGTGAGCAAATCAGAAGAAAAGCAGGTAAAGCAGCTGGTAAATAATCGTTAAGGTCATGTCAGCGAAAAAGCTAGAAAGAAGAAAAAGAATCCGGGCCCGCATTCGCAGCCGTATCTCTGGTACTGCCGAGAAACCAAGGCTCGCAGTGTTCCGGAGTAATAAAGAGATCTACGCACAGATCATCGACGATGAGTCCGGGCATACCCTGGTGAGTTGTTCTTCTCGTCTGAAAGCATTAAATTTGCAGGCCGTTTCTCGTAAAGGCGCGAGCCATGAAGTCGGGAAAAAATTGGCCGAAATGGCAAAGTCGAAAGGAATCAACACGGTCATTTTTGACCGCGGAGGATATAAGTATCACGGCAGAGTAAAAGCATTGGCAGAAGGTGCTCGCGAAGGAGGCCTCAATTTCTAAATAGCTATGAATATTCCAAGCGAAATTCGGGTCAAAAGCAGCGACGTAGAACTTCAGGAGAAAGTCGTGAAGATCAAGCGGAATGCGAAAGTGGTCAAAGGTGGCCGTCGCTTCAGCTTTAGTGCGATCGTTGTGGTCGGAAACGGTGATGGAATCGTCGGTTTTGGCCTCGGAAAAGCGAATGAAGTAACCGACGCGATTTCCAAAGGAGTGGATGATGCCAAGAAGAATCTGATCAGAGTGATCGTTCAGAAAGGAACCATTCCTCACGAGTCGGTGACCAAATTTGGGGCTGCTAAAGTACTGCTTCGTCCTGCTGCCCCTGGTACAGGTGTACTGGCAGGTGGTGCGATGCGCTCTGTTTTGGAAGCTGCCGGTGTGAAAGACGTAATCGGCAAAAGCCTCGGATCGTCTAATCCACACAACGTTGTAAAAGCAACTGTCAAAGCTTTGATGTTGATGCGTCAAGGAAGTGATGTTGCCAAGCAAAGAGGGGTTGAGCTTAGTAAAGTCTTTAACGGATAAGAGAGATGTATCCTAAAGTAAAAATCACACAGCTGCGGAGCACCATCAATCGCCCGAAAGACCAGAAAGCTACCATCAAGGCTTTGGGACTGGGAAAGATCAACCGCACTGTCGAAAAAGAATGCACCCCACAAGTCCTGGGGATGATCAAGAAAGTTACGCATTTGGTCAAAATCGAAGAGACGGAATAAGATGAAATTACATACTCTGAAACCGGCAAAAGGGTCGACTTCCAATCGTAAAAGGGTTGGGCGAGGTCAGGGTTCTACCAGAGGGGGAACTTCTACCAAGGGGCACAAGGGTGCTCAGTCTCGAAGCGGTTACAAATACCGTCCCTGGTTCGAAGGTGGTCAAATGCCACTGCAAAGAAGGGTGCCAAAGTTTGGCTTCAAGAATATCAACCGGGTTGAATACAATGTGATCAACCTAGACCGTATTCAAGAGCTGGTCGACAAACACCCAGGTTCAGAAGTGAACCATGATTTTCTGGCTGAGCATGGTATCATCTCTTCCCCACGCAAACTTGTGAAAGTGCTGGGCCGAGGTGAACTGACTGCGAAGGTAGACGTGAAATTGAACAAGTTCAGCGCTTCCGCCAAAGCCGCCATCGAAGGCGCCGGAGGAACCGCTACTGAAGTGTAAGCTTGCATGAAAAATCTCATCCAGACCCTACAGAACATTTTCAAGATTCCTGAGCTGCGCAACAGGATCCTGTACACGATTGGTCTCCTCGCGGTATTCCGCCTCGGAACGTTCGTGATTCTGCCTGGTATCAACAGTCAGATTCTTGAAGCCAGCTTTGCCAATAGTGGCTCAGGTGGATTACTTGATCTCTTCAACGTTTTCATGGGTGGTGCTTTCGCCCGCGGATCTGTCCTCGCGTTGGGGATTATGCCATACATCTCTGCATCGATTATCATTCAATTGGCCGGTGCAGTGCTTCCTTCCATGCAGAAACTTCGAATGGAAGGTGAAAGTGGGCAGAAGAAAATGAATCAGATCACACGATATGTGTCTGTGGTTGTTACCCTCGGTCAGGCGATCAGCTATGTAGTTTACCTACGCTCGAGCTACGCCAATGCCATTTATGGGGATGGGATTTTCTTCTGGATCATGACTGCTGCGATTCTGACTGCCGGAACGATGTTCTTGGTATGGTTAGGCGAGCGGATCACTGACAATGGCATTGGTAATGGTGTTTCTCTGATCATCATGATTGGTATCATCTCCAATTTCCCAGGTGCAATTATCAGTGAAGCACAAGATAAATTGCCAATGGTTTTCTTCATCGAAATCCTGGCTCTGGGTGTGGTTACCATGGCTGTGGTAGCGCTTACCCAGGCAACACGCAAGATCCCCGTTAATTACGCCCGTCAGATGATGGGTAACCGGATCGGTCAGATGGGAAAAGGAACAGCTGCTCGTCAGTATATTCCGTTGAAAGTCAACTCCGCTGGTGTGATGCCGATTATCTTTGCACAAGCGATCATGTTCCTGCCAGCTACCTTGATTCAGTTCTCGGGAGCAGACAGCTTGACCTGGGTTGCACAAACCTTTGGTGATATTACCAGCTTTGGCTACAATGTCATCTTCTTCTTAATGATCATTCTCTTTACTTACTTCTACACTGCCATTACGGTACGTCCAGATGAGATTGCATCAAATCTGAAAAGAAATGGTGGTTTCATTCCTGGTGTGAAGCCTGGAAAGAAGACGGAGTTGTATATAGATACAGTTTTATCACGGATTACTTTGCCAGGATCTATCTTTTTGGCTTTCGTATCCATTTTCCCTGCAATCGCAATCGTGATGGGATCCAGCAGTGGTTTTGCCCAATTCTTTGGTGGTACCACGCTTCTGATTATGATTGGTGTAGTACTTGACACATTGCAGCAGATTGAAAGCTATCTGCTCATGCGCCACTACGACGGTCTGATGCAGACTGGTCGCGTATCCGGACGGAGAAGAAGTGGAATTGCAGTTTAATCAAAGCATCAATGGCATCAGTCAGAGAGGTACAGGTTAAGCGGGAAGAAGAGATCGAGCTGATCCGAGAAAGTTCTTTACTTGTTGGGAAAACTTTGGGTGAACTGAAAAAGCACATCGAACCTGGTGTCAGTACGCTGAAACTAGACCAGATTGCGGAAGCATTCATTCGGGATCACGGAGCAATCCCCGGCTTTAAGGATTATGCCCCGAGCTTTGGAGAATCTCCATTTCCATATACGCTATGCACTTCAGTGAATGAGGAAGTGGTGCATGGAATGCCATCCGACAACCGTATTTTACAGGAAGGAGACATTATCTCTATTGACTGTGGCGTCCTGAAGAATGGTTATTATGGTGATTCAGCCTATACCTTTGCGGTAGGGGAAATATCCAGTAAAAAACGCCGACTCATGGATGTTACCAAGGCGGCGCTTTACAAAGGCATTGAAAAAGCTGTAGCTGGCAATCGTTTGGGAGATATTTCTAATGCGATCCAGCGACATGCTGAGACATATGGATATAGCATTGTCCGCGAAATGGTTGGGCATGGTTTGGGACAAAACCTTCACGAACCACCCGAAGTGCCAAACTACGGCCGTCGCCGTACTGGCATGAAACTGGAAGAAGGGCTCGTCATTGCAATTGAACCGATGATCAACTTGGGCCGCCGGTTCATCAAAGTTGCCAACGACGGCTGGACAGTTTACGCAACTGACCACAAAGCATCAGCTCATTATGAGCATTGCATCGTGATCAGGAAGGACAAAGCGGAAATTTTATCTACCTTCGATTATATAGAGAATTAAAACCATACTACGTTTTGCCAAAACAGGACCATATAAAAGTTGATGGAGAGGTATTAGAAGCATTACCCAATGCGAGATTCCGTGTGAAATTGGAAAATGGCCACGAATTGCTGGCCCACATCGCAGGCAAAATGCGTATGCACTACATCAAGATTTTGCCTGGTGATCGCGTAGCTCTGGAGATTTCTCCTTATGATCTGGGAAAAGGAAGAATTGTATATCGATACAAATAGAACTGAAAGAAAATGAAAGTTCGAGCATCAGTAAAAAAACGTTCCTCAGATGACAAGATCATCCGCAGAAGAGGAAAAGTGTACGTGATTAACAAGAAAAATCCACGTAACAAACAGCGGCAGGGTTGAGTGTAAACTCAGACCTATAATGATACATACATTATGGCAAGGATTTCTGGCGTAGATTTACCAAAAAACAAAAGAGGCGTAATTGGGCTGACCTACATCTTCGGGATTGGCCGCACCTCATCGTCCCAGATTCTGGAGAAGGCTGGAATCAGTGAGGACAAAAAGGTAAAAGACTGGACTGATGATGAGATCGTAATGATCCGTCGAATCATCGGTGATGAATATAAAGTTGAAGGTGCTCTCAGAAGTGAGATCCAGTTGAACATCAAACGACTGATGGACATTGGTTCTTTCCGCGGACTGCGCCACCGTAAAGGTCTACCACTCCGAGGCCAGCGTACCCGTACCAATGCCCGGACCAGAAAAGGTAGAAAGAAAACTGTGGCCGGTAAGAAAAAGGCACCTAAATAATATGTATTGGCTGGTGGCGCTCAGATTCTCGCTAAGTATGTGATCCGCCAGCTTTAATCATCTATCATCATGGCAAAATCGTCAAGATCAAGCAATAAAAAGAAGAAAAAAGTTGAACCGGTAGGTCAGGTTCATATCACCTCTTCTTTCAACAATATCATCATTACCATCACTGACCTCTCCGGGAATGCCATTTCCTGGTCTGCTGCTGGTAAAATGGGCTTCCGGGGTTCCAAGAAGAACACACCTTATGCTGCTCAGGTAGCAGCTACTGACTGTGCCCGTAAAGCCTATGACATGGGCCTGCGCAAAGCAGAAGTGTTCGTGAAAGGAACTGGATCCGGTCGTGAAGCTGCTATTCGTGCAGTCAATGCAGTTGGAATCGAAATCACTGTCATTCGTGATATCACCCCACTGCCCCACAATGGGTGTCGTCCTCCCAAAAGGAGAAGAGTGTAATTGGTTGAATTTTATCAAAGAGTAGAAGATACATGGCACGATATAGAGGTCCGAAGGGTAAAATCGCCCGGAAATTCAAAGAGCCGATCTTTGGTCCCACCAAAGTACTTGACCGTAAGAAATTTGGTCCGGGACAACATGGACGTAGCCGTCGGAGAAAGGTTTCTGACTATGCCGTTCAGTTGCTGGAAAAGCAGAAAGCCAAATACATTTATGGCCTGCTTGAGCGTCAGTTCCGCAACACTTTCAAGAAAGCTTCCCGTAAGAAAGGTGTGACCGGTGAGGTATTCCTGCAAATGCTGGAATCTCGCCTTGACAACACTGTTTTCCGTATGGGGTTTGCGCCTACTCGTCGCGCTGCGCGTCAGCTGGTTGGGCACAAGCACTTCAAGGTCAATGGTGTAGTAACCAACATTCCATCTTTCATGATGCAGCCAGGCGACACCATCGAGGTACGCGACAGAAGCCGTAATCTGGAAGCAATTACGTCGAACCTGGGACGTGCACAACGCTATTCCTGGTTGGATGTAAACAATGATCGGCTGGTTGGAACATACCTGAACAACCCAGACCGTGAAGAGATCCCTGAGAACATCAAGGAGCAGTTGATTGTAGAACTTTACTCCAAATAGTAAAGGACCAATCTGACGATTTGCAAGAAATACAACTCATTCAGTAAGCAAGCAAACGCACCATATGGCACTGTTAAACTTCCAAATGCCCGAAAAAGTTGTTCTGGAAAAGGACAACGACTTTTATGGACGGTTCATCCTCCGTCCGTTGGAAAGAGGGTATGGGATTACCGTCGGAAATTCCTTGCGTCGGGTTCTTTTGTCTTCTCTTGAAGGACATGCGATTACGTCCATTAAAATTCCTGGTGTAGACCATGAATTTTCAGTTGTGCCGGGTGTGGTGGAAGATGTTACTGAGGTGATTTTGAACCTCAAAGCTGTCAGAATGAAGAAAATCGTCGAAGATGGCGATTCTAAAATCTTCGTATCTGTTCGTGGTAAAGAGACTTTTACTGCTGGCGACATCGCGGATCACACCACTGCCTTTCAGGTGACCAACCCAGATATGGTCATCGCTCACCTTGATCCCAAAACGCAGTTCGATATTGAGCTGACTATTTCCAAAGGCCGCGGCTATGTCCCTGCTGAGGAAAATAAACCTGCGAATGCACCCATCGGTGAAATTCCAATTGATGCCATCTTCACGCCGATCCGCAATGTCAAATATACAGTAGATGACTACCGGATCGAACAGAAAACTGACTATGAGCAGTTGGAAATCGAAGTGAAGACTGATGGAACCATCGATGCTGAGTCTGCCCTTAAAGAAGGTGCAAACATTCTGCTGCGTCACCTGATGCTCTTCTCTGATGATTCGATCAAACTCAAATCTGAAGAGCCTGAGAAGAAAGATGAGGTAGATGAAAACTATCTGCAAATGCGGAAACTGCTGAAGACGCCATTGTCCGAGCTGGATCTGTCCGTTCGTGCATACAACTGTCTCAAAGCAGCCGACATCAAAACACTGGGTGATCTGGTGAGCTACAACATCGCTGATCTCCTGAAATTCCGGAACTTCGGTAAGAAGTCTCTGACCGAACTGGAAGAGCTGGTGGCAGATAAAAGCCTGACCTTCGGCATGGATGTTGTCAAGTACAAACTTGACGAAGACTGATAAAATTTGGCGTTGGATCTGAATCGAATCGATTTGGATCCAGCGTTTTTTCGTTCTTTTCCAAACCATATTTATGGTTTCATTTCCCGGAAGATTATGACCCTCCTTGTGAGGAATGCTTCCGGCAAGCATTCACTTTTTTAGCTTTAAAAATGAGACACGGTAAGAAATTCAACCATCTGGGTCGTAAATCGGCCCACCGGAAAGCCATGTTGTCCAACATGGCAAGCTCGCTCATCGAGCACAAGCGTATCACCACCACGCTGGCCAAGGCAAAGGCCCTCCGGAAATTTGTCGAACCTCTCATCACCAAGGCCAAAGACAATACCACGCACTCCCGTCGCGTCGTGTTTTCATATCTCCAGAATAAGGATGCCATCAAGGAATTGTTCGGTCCGATTGCCAGCGCAGTCTACGATCGTCCTGGTGGCTATACCCGTATCCTGAAGCTTGGCCCCCGTCCTGGCGACAGTGCTGAAATGGCATTGATCGAACTGGTCGACTTCAACGAACTGGCACCAGCCAAAGCGGCAAGTGGCGGTAAGAAGAAACGTCGTCGTCGCGGCAAAGGTGGCGCAGGAAAAAGCCAGCAGAAAGTAGCTCCGGCTGTTGAAGAAGCAGTAGTAGAAACACCTGAAGTTGTCGAAGAGGTGATCGAAGACGCTGCTGTGGTGGAAGAAACGGTTGAAGAAGTAGTAGAAGAGACCGCAGAAGAAGTTGTGGCTGAAGAAGCTGTTGTGGAAGAGGCACCGGTTGAAGAACCAGTTGCTGAAGACGCGCCAGTAGAAGAAGCACCGGCTGAAGAGCCAGTTGCTGAAGAAGCCCCTGCGGTTGAGCCCGACGACTTCAAGAAAATTGAAGGAATCGGACCCAAAATCTCCTCTCTTCTGCACGATGCGGGTATTCTGACTTTTGCACAGCTTGCTGAAACGGATGCTGACCGCATTCGCGAAATTCTGGCTGCGGCAGGAAACCGTTACAAAGCTCACGATCCATCCACCTGGCCCAAGCAGTCTGGTATGGCTGCCGAAGGAAAGTGGGATGAATTGAAAAAATGGCAGGACGAACTCGACGGCGGGAAAGAGTAAAACCACCATTTTTGAACAAAATCTGAAGCGCGCTCATTTTTGGGCGCGCTTTTTGTATGTAATGGTGACTAATAAAACGTCCTCCTCAAAACGCGAATCATTTCGAATGATCAAACGACTCAAAACGTTGATGGCACGCTCCGCAAAATCCGAACAAAACCTTGACGCTAAACTTATCCGCGAAGCAGAACAGGACGACAATCCTTTGCAATGGATTACTTCCATCTCCCAATGCAAAATGGAAGACCAGCCTGTCTTTTTGGTGGAACAAAATGACGGCTTTGGTGTCTTCGGCCTGCAAAGCAAGCGTCTGATTTTTGATTTAAAAGGGAAAATGCGTTCTGTCAGCGAATGTGCATTGGAAGAACAACACATGATCTGGTCGCGCTTCTCAGATGTAAAATCCTCTCCCAATAGTTGATCTTCGTTGCGGCCATCGCTACCTTGATAGCATGGCACAATCCTCTCCACAAACCCCCACCCCTGAGTCTAATCCATTTCAGGAAATCCTACTGGCCTTTGGCATCTCGATGATCCTGCCAGGCATCCTCAGCTTCGCCCTCGTTGTTACAACCGCTGCGAATCACATCTTTTTTGTCTTTCTCCTCTTCTTCTTCACTTTTTTATTCGGTATGGGCATGACCATGGGTCTCGCCATTATCAGAGGCATTTTCCATTTATTTGGATCAATCTTCAGTAAAAGAAGTCGAAAAGTGTTGCAAGAGGATGGCCAGGAAACGGCCACAAAGTTTCGGTGGACCTTCGTGTTCGTCGGCCTGGTTCTGTTTGGACTGGGGGGCTTTCTGTTCCGGGATACATCTCCTGCAGAAGGCGATATGACCCATCCGATTCTGCTTGCTGTCGGGGGTGGTTACGGTTACTTGATCGCCTGGATGGTCAAAAACGGATACATCGACCCCAATGATTGGTAATCGCTATTCGCTTTTTATGAATCTGCGACTATACCGCTTTCCAGACTGGTCTTCTAGCTGGACCATATACATTCCTTTGGCCAAATGCCCCACTGCAAAGGATATTTGCTGACCTGATTCAGCTGCTTTTTCTATGAGTAATCGTCCCTGAATATCCAACAATCTCACCCGTTTGAGTATGTTTTGGCCAGAGACTTTTACATTGAGAAAGTCCTGTGCTGGATTAGGAAAAAGATGCCATCCAGGTTCATCATCATGTGGCTCAAGTGAAGTCGCGATATAGGTTTTGGGATAAAAGGCATACTTGATCAAAAAGGCGTTTTCACTGGACGTCCTGATGAGAGCGGCCGGCCCACCCATTGGATCGATATACATACTATCGCCGTAGAAGAAGGTGCCGCCAACATAAAAATTTCCGTCATCATCCGGCACAATGAAGCGGGAAGATGGTGCCGCTTCCAGTGAATGAACCCATTGGAAATCTCCCAGACTATCGTAAATCGAAAAAAACATATTGTCCATTCCGGTACCATTCAGCATGACGGTCGAATCTCCTGGATCCACATCGATTTGATTGCCAAATTGCCCCATGAGATAGATACGCTCCTGATTGTCAACACTCATCCCCCATCCTCGGTCATAATCTGGTCCGCCAACACTGCCAGCCAACAGGAACTCACCTTCAGGGGAATATTTTGCGAAAAAGATATCAGATTCGCCTACAGGGGTCAGCTGGTAGGTGCTGTCACTGGGATCAAAATCCGCCGGGCCTTCAAAATCCCCGGCCAGATACAGGTAGCCAGACGCGTCGATCAAAAACTTTCTGGCAATGTCTCTGGCCATTCCTCCCATGCCTTTAACCCAATGAAACTGTCCAAGAGTGTCATAGGCAGCAATAAAGGCATCCGTACCAAAGGCATTAATGGTTGAAAGACTATCGATCGGATCAAAATCGCCTGTCCCTGTAATGGTCCCGCCGACATACACGATGCTATCGTGCACACCGATGCCAGCGGACCAGTCGATACCAAATCCCCCCGCACTTTTGGCCCACCGAAAGTCGCCATTCACATCATAGGAAGCGACAAATAGATCTGTTTGCCCGGCGCTGCTGAGGGTCGTCGACGTGGGGCCGGGATCAAAATCAACACTTGAGGTAAAGGAACCGCTCAGATAGAGATTCCCAGCTGCATCACGGACCAATTGGGAAGCACCATCATCGCCGCTGCCCCCCAGGACAAATGCCCAAATCGTTTGCCCAATTGCATCAAAGTGTGCGAGAAAAATGTCATTGCCACCCAATCCGGAAAGGGTATCGGCCTGAGGGGTAAAATGATTCAAAATCACCTGGGTGTTAAAATTTCCCAGCACGTACATACCACCTTGCCCATCCAGTTGAATGTCTGAAATGCTTACCGAGGTAAACGAGCTTTTAAACCCACGATTCCACAGTTGATAGCCTGCTGAATCAAATTGCGTGATATAAGCAAGCGATAGGCCCGAGCCACTGACATACAGATTTTTCTGTCCTTCAACCGTCAGAGAGGTAGGTGGCCCCGTAAGATTTGTACCCCAGTGAAGGTATTGGGCTGTCGTCGTAGAGGGTGTACAGATGAGGAGCAGTGCGGCCCATACAAGGAGGTAGAGATGTTTTTTCATGGAGAATATTTCAGTTTTCGATAGAGGACACGAAGAAAGCAGGGAAAAGGATGGGAGGGGAGATAAATATTTTTCAATACGTTTGGCGACAGCCACGATGATCGTAGATGGATGGGGGAGATCTTTCAATTGCTCGTTTGTATCAGTAATAAATGGACAAAGCCAGAGCTGGAAAATGGCATTCCTCCCCTCTTTTCCCTTCATCAAAGACCAAACCTAGATGTGATTCATGCCCTTCGCAAAATGCGATTTGTGAAGAGCCATCTAATTGTTGCACCATTCCCTCATGCATTGCTTTCCGGGGAAGCTGAAAAATCGCCTTTGTCAATTTTTCCAAGCTCTTTGGATGTTCCCTCGGCTCATCAGCTTTTTTCTTTTGCCCTTTGAATGGCAGGCGAAAAGTCCATGGCAAAGAAAGCTGATGGGGGAATGCACAGACATCAATCGCCATGCCTTCCGGGAAGTATTGCGGTTGGTAGCGATGGGCTTGTGAAAAAAGTGGATCAGTTTCAGGCGTGTTGACCAAACATAAACCGAATCGTGCCGCGCCACTTTCTCTAAATTCAATTCGCTCCCATAGCCTGGTTTCTGCGGTTGGTGAACCTTTTAGTTCCCCTTTATCATGTGCCCAAAGAATCTCCAAAAAGAAGTTGTCGAAGTAGAACTTTCGATTGGTGGTGCCCTGACCGGGATGCACCCTGCTACTGCCTTCGGTCAGACCAAATTCAACCAATTCATTGGCTTCCTCGCCTTGCCTGGACGAACAGATAAAGATGTGATCAATGGTCATGGTGGATGATGATTATTCAAGCCAAAATTCTCCCTTTGGTGTCTCAATCAAAAAGCGAAGGCGGGGATGCTTGCTTTCTGTTAGCGTTTCTGCAAATCCGAATTGTGCCAATACGCCTGCAACATGTTTTGGTTGTGGGTGAAGAATCTCCATCTCTTTCAGCTTTGCCTGTTGCGGCAAACTTTCGGTTGGATGGACGGAGCTACCCCAATCGACAAAAAATGGCAACACCTCTACTTCTGGCTCCGCCAGGGGCAGGCTAAGCTCCCACTGGAGCAGGCTACCATCGGTTTTCCTCCGACTTCCCTGATGAATGCTGGTCAGATCATCGCGGCCCAACTGCGCGGCATCTGCGGCTGCGTCATGACTCTTCAATGCCCAGCGTGTGATTCGCATATCCTGAATGAAGTCAATTCCCATCCATCTTGGCGCAGCGACGGCAGTGTTTTCATGATCCACCGCCAAGACCTCAAAGTAGATGCCATCACCGAGGCCAAACAAGGCATTGTGGGTCCCCTGGTCTGGATGCTTCCCACCAGGAACGATATCAATTCCCAATATGGTGGTGAGTTGTTGGACTGCGGCATCCAGATCAGGAACTGCGCAGACGATATGATCAATCGGATAGGCCATAGAAACAGGACTTATTAGGTGGTACTTTGTTTGGGTCGATGGATGACATTTTTCCCCAACAGACCTTTGACCAGATAATAGAGGTATTCAGTTTTCAAAAGCTGCGTGGCAGAATCCTGGGATCTCTCCATGGGGAATCGTTGCAGATGTCGATCGAAGGTTTCGTGTTTGATTCCTGCGCACCCAAATGAAGCATCCATGAAACCTTGATCTGGATGGAGACTTTGGGTGAAAAAATCCTCCGCTACCCCATCATCTGTAAAGGGAAAGGCAAAGATGCGATCCGTCATCCCGAAGTTTTCCTGAAGAAATTGGATGCTGTCGATGGTTTGTTTGTGCTGTTCTGCCAATGGAAGATCCCCATACATCGGATGATCCATGCTATGTGCCCCAATGCTGAAGCCTTGGCTGAGAAGATTTCGAACCTGCTTAGTGCTGAGATACGGCTGTTGTTTTTGGAGGAAAAGACCAAAATCGACTGCCAGAATCTTTCCCGCCTGATCAAGGATCGCTTGCTGCTGATAAGTGATGTTTAAAAAAGAGGCAGGTCGGAGAAAAGGAAGTTGATGTGTAGAAAAGAGCGCTACGATTTTTTTCTGCTGGGTAATAGAGATATCCGCCTTCATCATTCTATCAATCAACAGTCCGGCTTTAAACCGAAAAAAGAGCTGTCGATTGTCAAGAAAAGCAGGGTTCAGGAAAAAACAGGCCGGTACGCCTTTTTCCGCCAGAATGGGCGCAACGACTTCATGAATCTCTCGCAGACCATCATCAAAGGAAAGGAAAAAAGATGGCTTGTCTGGGGCTCGTTTTTCCTCAATCAGGGTTTTGAGTTCTGGCCAGGAAAGCGGCTGATAGTGTTTGAGAAGCGTATCGAGATCCTGACGAAACGTTTGGGAATTGCGAATGGGATAAATATGCTCTATGTGCGGGCAGGGATGATCGCTGCTGAGATGATAGACCGGGAGGAATAACTTCTCTCCACTCAGACGAATCAGGTGGTTCAGGGAGAAAAGAGGCGATAAGCCACGGAGGATCGTAAGCAATAAAGCTTTCACACTGAAAGATGCTCCTTCCGAATGGAATAATCAAAAAACACTCCGCCAGAAGGCGGAGTGCAGAATCGTAATATGAACATTCTCCCTATTCTACAATGATTTTCCGGCTCCATATTCCGGATTGGGTCTGAAACTGCAGCAGATAGATACCAGGCAGCATGCCACCCACGTATATCTCGTTCTCCATATCTGACAGCAACTTTTCTCCCACCACTTTGCCTTCGATCGACACCATCTTCATTTGGATACTTTCCTGTAGCGGACTGTCGAATACGATTTTCATCCACTCGGTAGCAGGATTGGGATAGAGTTGGAGATTGGCAGCCAGCCATGGGTCGTCCAGATCTGTGAGTACACCTGCGGTGGCATCGGCCACATTCGAATAATCAGAAGGCCCGAAGCTGTTGACGGCGCGGATGCGGTAATAGTAGGTAGTATTGTTGACCACATCCGCGTCCGAATAATTGGTTTGACTGGCCGAAATGGTATCAATCGGACTAAAATTGAGATTGTCGGTACTGCGTTCCAATTGGATTTCGGTCGCATTGGTTGACAAATTTTGCCAGTCCAACTGAATCTCCGTCATGGTTGACTGCGCCAGCAGATTGATCGGTTTGATGGCCGGATTGCTTTGACTTTCATAAACGTACCGACAAGCCGCAAAGGCATCCAGTTTGCCATGGCCCCAGGTGGTATTGGGGACTGGCCCGGTGAAGGCATCCTGTATGGCGGTCATCTGTAGGATTGCCTTCGCTTCAGCGGCATCCAGATTGGGATCCAGTTCCAGCATCAGCGCAATGGTTCCGGTCACAATCGGCGCTGCGGCGCTCACGGCACTGGCCATTCCGTACAATCCATTTCCCCCCTGTACAACATTGAAGTCGAAAGTTGCCCACCAGGAATTGGGGCCATAGGACGTAATGACCCGATCTCCAGGAGCACTCACATCAATGCCGATACGTCCATCAAAAGTAGGTCCAATGCTGCTGCCCAGCCAGATGTCAAACAAGTCTCCTTGTCCGGAAAAACTTCTGGGAATTCCATTGATATCAGTCCAGGTGGTCCGCCCGATATAGGAATTGGGGCAAATGTTATAGAAAGCGGTGGCACCATCCCAGATATTTCCGGGAGCGGTGAAAGTCGTGAACTGATTGTCCAAAGCAGTCAAAAATGCCCGCGAAGGATTGAGGGTACCCTGAAAGAATCCATTGCTGATGGTGGTTCCGGTCAGGCGGATGGTATAGGTGCCTGGGCCTTGAAGTAATCGCAACCAGATTTCCCTGTGGTCATTGTCTGCACCAAAGAAGGTTACGTCCTTGCCGTTGTGGAAATACTGGATGATGTTATTAGAAATACTGCTGGAAGCATTGTTGTTTGTCGGTGCTGGAAGTGGTCCGGTGGACCCGGAAGGCGTAATGATTTCCACATCAAATCGATCATCACCATCATACCACAAATCCAAAATCAGGGCGCTGTTGCCATTCTTCTGGATCACAACATCAATGGTCTGTCCTTGCTGCAAAGTCCCCTCAGTTCGGTTGTTCATATTGCCGTCATCACCAGAGCCGGTCACGAATATGATGCCATCTTTCCCCGGACCGACCACTTCATCGATCTTCCTGCAAAGTGAGCTTGTGCCATCGGTTGGGCCGCCAGTAGACCCGAGATTCAGGAGCATCACGACAGGAAGGTTCAATTCAATGGCTTTGTCTTTGGCGAAATCGATAGCGGTTGGCAAAAGATCTGGATTGAAAAAGGCTGCTTCTGCTGGCTGATTGCCATGGGCTGGCGCGCCATCGGAGGTAACTTTGATGACCAGGAGCTTAGCTTTGGGTGCCACGCCTTGATAGCGGCGGTCTGGCAGGCCCCGTCCATTGCCAGTGGCAATACCAGTGGTGGTAACGCCATGGCCTACGGCGTCCCGGGTCGCCAATGGCGTGCCGCCGTTCAAAGCGGCATTGATATCGGCTTCGGTGTAAATGGTTCCCACACCGTAGGTATTGCCGGGTGCATTGGCACCGCTATTGTCCGTTAAATCAAAAATGTAGGCAATCCGCGTGCTGCCATCATCATTACGAAAGTCAGGATGTTCCCAATCCAGGCCGCGATCCAGAATGGCGACCAAGGTGCCTTCCCCACTGGCATCGAAGATTTCGTGAGCCAGGTCTACCCGGGTAAGTACCCGAATGGTGTCAGTGGCCCAACTCTGAAGAAACCAACAACTGAGGATGAGGAACAATATGCTTCTTTTCATAGCAGGAAGGTCGATTGTTTTCCCTGCTATGAAAAAAAGTACTACTTGGTTAACAAATGTCTAGCGATTGGGGTAGAAAATTTTTGTCGCCTCCAGTATGTCAGCCAGAGTATCCAATGGCAAGTCCGCTCCCGGGTCAATGCGTAGAATCTTCATTTTCGAACGCTTGCCCTGAACCAAAGCCGGATGTTCAATCTTGCCACCATGTACAATGCCCACATAAGGCCAGCCTTTTTTCTCCTGCCAGAGATAGCAGTACATCTTCCCCCGAAACAGGAACATGGGCATCCGGTATTTCCAGGCTTCGGTAATTTCAGGGTCCAATCCGAGAATAAATTCCCTCAGAACAAAAAAACAGCTTCGATTGGGCTCTTCCTGCCTTTCGTACCAGGCTGCTAGTGGATTGTCAATGTCACTCACCTTATTTTTTTATCAAAATCCGCATCATCTCCTCCGCAGAAACGGCTCCTTTGGTCTTGATCAGATCCCGGGGCGTCTCGTCGCCGATTTCATACGTAATGCCGACCGCTTTGAACTGATTGTAAAACCAGTTTTTAGACACCATCGCCCGGCTGGGTTTGGAGGCTCTTTCTTTACAGCAATCCTCTCCCATTCGACTCTCGATCTGATCCAGCCAATCTCGCGAAAAATTGCCGAGAACCTGGGTCTTCGGATCAACATCATTGGTGTAGTAGATGTCGTACCAGGTGGAATGAAAGTCCATGCCCAAATGTACATCAGCTTTGCTCTTTTTTGCGATTCGCACAATGCGATCTGCGATCTGGCGAACTTCGGGTTGGATGTAAGTGCCCCAATCACGATTGGAATCAACCCCGGCGGCACCATGCCGCCAATGACCAAGATCCACACCGTCCGGGTTCATCAGCGGAAACACCAGCGTTCTATATTTATCCCGAAAGGCTTTTGCCAGCGCGTCTTCTTTCAGCAATCGCTCAACAAAAGATTGCATCGCCAGATAGCCGGTTACCTCCGGTGGGTGTTGCCGACTGATGATGACGAAAATGGGTTTTCCCTTCTCTCCTGCTGCAATGTCCAGACAAGGAATATTGCGTCCCAAACGAGAGGCTCCGCAATTTGCGAATGAAACCGATGTATGTGTGGCTTGTTGCTGGCACCAGGTACGTACCGCACTGGAAGGGGTGATTTCCTGAGCCGCAAGCCAACTGGTGTCGCTTTCCAGGATGAAGCTAAAACTTGCCTCGGTACTGTCATGATTCAAGACCACTGTTTCAGCATCAATGCTTTGCCAGTGTTTTCCATCGACTGAGTATTTGGGGAGGTATCGATGCTTGACATCTTGATAGTTAAGGGTGATCTGTATGGGCCCCCGCTGTTTGGAAACCATCCGAAAACCAAACCAGGGTGAGCTGTTGATCGGGGTATTTTCTGGTAAAATCCTGATCTCATAGCTTCCTTCTGCCAGCTCTTTGCAGTCGTTCATGCGGGCGCCATCAAACTGATTGTCAAAGGAAATGGCGTCAAATGCATAGGTCTTCTTCTCCTGATAAGAAATCGTTTTTTCTCCAACCAGGGCCGGATTATTGGGGGTAAAAGGCGTTGCATGTGGGCTACAGGCAGCGAGGAGACAGAAGATCAGGAAGTAGAGTGGTGTGTGTCGTTTCATTTAGGTAAAAAACAGTTTCCCGTACCCAAAGTCAATTCTGACAATTGACTACTTTTGAATGACAAGATGCAGTATCTCTACGCCGAAAAACAAAACTTTGAAGACCTCTCCAGTGGACGGGTGATCTATCAGAAGGCTGGGGCTGCCACCTTCCCGGTCCGGCTGGCCAATGAAATTTTCTTACGCTGTTTCAATCATCTTCAGCCAAAAGGCCGGATCGTGGTGTTTGATCCGATGTGTGGACAGGGTTATTTGCTGACAGTCCTGGGGGCACAGTTTGGAAAAAAGATCCGTAGTTTGATTGGTGCAGACATAGATCAGGAAGTCTTGAAAGTGGCAGAAAAAAATGTGGGTTTATTGACTTCGGTTGGACTGCATAAGCGGAAAGAAGAAATCCAACAGCTATATCACCAGTTTGGAAAACCTTCTCATCAGGAGGCTTTACAGAGTGTAGAGAAATGGGAAAAATGGATTGCCCCGGCGATGGAAACCCAGTTAAGGTGTCAGGATGTTTTTCAGCCCAATTATCCACTAACAGAAAAAGCGGATCTGATCATGACCGATGTTCCCTATGGTCAATTGGCCAATTGGCAACATGCACATGCTGAGCCAATGGAAAAACTGCTGGATAGTTTAGGTGAAAGTCTAAAGCCCGGTGGCATCGTCGCCATCATATCTGACAAACAACAAAAGATGAAACCTTCTGGATGGATGAGGCTGGAGAAAGAGAAAATTGGCAAACGGAAATTTGAGATGTTTAGACGAGCATGAAAATCGATTTACAGCCGCATATCGAACAAGTTCGGCAAGACTTTACCTGGCAACGCTTTTTGCTGGCTGAGTCTCCATACGACAAATTGATTCCCCGTCCGGAAGCCCTGCTCGCATGGCCCTATCGCGTCATGGAGACGCTGACGCCCATGATTGCAGAAGATGCTGCGCTGGGACGTGAATTTGATGCAGCAATGATTCAGACCATGAGCGAGCCGCAAGGACTGAGGCTTGCGGCCTATTATGCATTTCAGTGGGATCGTTTTGCCAAGGGAGAAGTCCGGGGTCAATCTTTCACTGCTGACTTTGTAAGCGTCTTCAATCGTAAACTCCAACAGCACCGAGAGGCTTTAACGGATATACCGCAACGAGATGCGAGTGGGTTTTCCTATCCAGATGGTCAATTTGGGGAAGTTTGTGCCCTGGTTCGCAGATTGCGAGGCGTCGATCTGTTCGCTGAAATGGCTTTGCCAGCGGATGTGCGTACCGATATCGTATTGCCGGGGCGGAAGAAGACGGGTTCGTCAGCCGAAGATGCTGCACCGGGTGAAGGTGGCACTCCTTCAGCAAACGCGCAGCGTGAATCGCTGCCCTTATCCATTGTTGAGGTGAAGCTGGACCCGCTGGCAGCGTCGACTGCCCCACCCTGTTTGTTCCTCAGCATGGATGAATATGGTACAGAAACCGGATTGCTCTATGGAGATCAGCTGAGCCTATCATTTCCCTTTGGATATGATTTTGTGTATGGGCCTCTTTCCAACTTGCATAAACATCCATTTTTGATTGATCCAAAGCAACATGCTGAACTACGTCCTCATCTCCTTTATGAAGTCAAACATAGCAGTTGGCCACAACATAGGAATGAAGCAAGGGAAGCCTTAAGAGAGAAAGATCGACTCAGTGGGATGTTTCTGCAACGTGATGATGACTTCGAATTTTCATTTCGAATGATTGATGAAGCCCGTCATTTTCTGATTTTCTGGGACGAGAATCGGTGTTTGCAGATTCTGTCCAGGAAGGTCGACATCCATTTCCAGCCCGAACTCAATAACGTTTTTTCCACCTATCAGCAACGCTTTCATGCCTGGCTCCATGCAACTGATTGATCTGTTTCCCGGCCACCTCTACAATGAAGCTACCCTGACCCGATCGATGATCAATCTGGACAACGGGCGGGGTTTTCTGACCTTCGAGTATCGCATGCATGCACCATTGCATGAAAGTGGGCAGCAGACGAAGACGGGGATCATTTATCTGGATGGAATTGTGGCCTGCCAGCCCTATGATGCATTTCCCCGGCAATATGATGGGGATTTTCGTTTGTCCAGCCTGGTGTATGAGGTTGTCAAAAGTGAATGGCTGGAAAGCTTGTCTTTCCATTCAGACGAAAAACATCACTATCTCATTTCTGGTGTCCATGATCAATACCTGGCAGTGATTGCCAGTTCGCTTGAGATCCGGGAGGAGACTGGCTTTCGGGCGTTTTGACTTTCTTTCCTCTCACCCTTTCTGGTACAGTACCTGCTCCCCGCTTCAGACACATCGGTCTGGGGCTACGATTTTCGATACTGATTGGCGCGTTCATTCCGGGAAGCCATTTCAGCTGTCTGTGCAATGCGTTTCTGCCGGGTAGCGGGACGCTTCGCATTGAAAATCCACTCCAAAATCCCGCGTTTGACGGATCTGGGGAATGCCGCGAAGAAATTAGTGGCTTGTTCGTATTCTGCGAATGCTGCGGCCAGATCATCTGGGATGACCAGATTTTCCACATCATCCAATGCCGTCCAGGTACCTGTCTCTTTGGCTAAGTCGACCATTCTCAGACCAGATTCATGCATCAGGCCCGCGTCCAGCATGCGGGCAATCTTTTCCTTATTGACCCGACTCCAGTTGCTTTTGGGATTGCGTTTGGAGAAGTATTGGAAAAAGCTTTTATCGTCCCGCTTATTGGGTTTGCTGTCGATCCAGCCAAAACAGAGGCCCCCATCCACCGCTTCCGGATAGGTGATGGATGGGGTACCGCTATCCTTTTTGTAAATGATGAGCCAGACACTTTCGGCCTGGTCATGGTTTTCCAGCAGCCAGGCCCGCCAGGCGGCGGGGCTTTCGGCATAAAATGTTGGGACACCATCGTCGCGCATACCTTCTATCGTGTTTCTCAAGAGCTCAGATTACACAAAGAATCAGTATTTCACCAGCTTGACGGTGCGATTGCTTTGTCGTCCGCGGAGAAAGTACATTCCAGACGGGAGATGCGATATTGATTCATAGCTGACTCTTCTCGTATCGACCGAAAATTCATCCAAAATTGCTCCTTTTGCATCCATCAGAACGATCTCTTCCCGTACCGTGCTGGACAGATTGATCAAGCCGGAAGTAGGATTAGGATACACCTGAATATTCTCTGTAAACATGGACGGTTCGGCTTTCCGACTGATATTGGCTTGCCAAACACCCCGTCCATAGGTGGAGATATAGAGAATGTTTTCCGCTTCATCATACTTAAAATCATAAATTCTGACCGACGGAATGCTCAAATCCGGAACGGGGAATTCACGACCGAATTGCCCGTGATAGAGACCAGCCCTGGTTCCGAGGATGAATTCGTCTGATTGAAAAGGGGGAACGAACAGAGTTTCAATCGGTAAGCCTTTTTGCAGGCTGATGCTTTGAAAATCGAGGAGTTCACCCGCTGAATTGAGTTTTAGTAAAGTGTGTTGTTGTTTGGTTAGATCGGTTAATGCAATCCCATAAATGATATCCCGTCCATTTTCTTTTTGAACAAATACGTCTTTGAATTCAAAAGCGGGAGGTGAAAAAGGGAGGGTATTCACATCGAAGATTTGCGCACCAACAGAGTCTTTTGGATACGCCAGCTTCATCAAGTTCGATTGGTTGAATATGTACAGCTGACGTCCATTGTTTTCTGATCCCAATCGTACGCCTTCGGGTTCCGGGAAATCCAGGATTTGGGTCGGCTTGCAGTCCTGAGACAGACAATCTTCGGCATTTGGGATGGTCCACAGTCCTTCATCCAGATAGAAAAGCTCTTGGGGGAAATCTGGATGGGTAAAGAGTTTGCTACGAAATGGCCCTCGTCTGATGACATTAGAGATGGAGCTTTTTCCGCCAGTTGCAATATTGTATCGTGAAAAGCGATTGTTTTGACTGGAGGTATAGACAATGTTTTCATCTTCAGGATGAAAGGCCGACTCAAATCCATCCCCTCCTTTCATCCAATTGTATTGCCCATCGGCTTGCCGTAGCCAGGTTCCGTTATGCCACAATCCGATGGCGAGTCTCCCGGTTCCTGCCTGGTAGGAAATGTCAGTCGCTTGTAAAGTCCTCAGGCCGCTGGCGATGGAACGGGTTGAAGATTTGATGGAAACAAATTCTCCTGGCAGAAAGTACCTTTGTAAGTCCGCTATTTCGAATACATAGAGCCCACCATCATCATAGACGTATATATCGTCTTGATAAGGCAGACTTCCATGAAAATCGCCATGGGCGCAGCTAAGCCCCTTGAAAAGTGGGGCCTCGGTATGTGTATTCTCTACAATGGCCATATTCATGTTCACCGTGCCACATAAGATCAATTCTGTTCCCGGAGAATAGGGATAAATCTCCAGCGTTTGATCATGACCATGATGCCTGCCATCGGCCATGAACCAGGGAAGCTCGAGCTGCTCCCAATCGATGCCACCATTTCTGGATCTGAACATGACCATGGTACCTTCAGTGATGGCAAAATGGTAGACGATATTTGGATCTGAAGGAGAATAGGCGATTTCTCCCCAATTGGTACTGATCCCAGTCTGAAAGGTGGAACTGCTTCCGTCCTGGCGCCTGATTTTGACGGCATTCCCATGGTGAGAGGCCAGGCCTACACCGGGAATGACTTCGATATCGCCAGCGAAATTGGAAAAGAGTGGCCCATCCAGGGGGGGCTCTGAGATGTCTTCATATGCTTCGCCATTGTATCGATAGATAGATGCATTGGTTGTCAGATAATGAATCTCCGGATTCTCCGGATCAATTTTAAGATTGGTTACGACTGGGAAGGTGCTGGTGGGAACCCCGTCAATGGTACCGACCCACTCCTCCAGGCCGTGATCCTTGCTTTTATCCCAAATAAACAAGCCTGGTCCGACACCACAGAAATAAAAGAGGTCGGGGTTTTCCTTGCTTTGGACAAGCCAGGTAAGTCCAAGTCCGGCCCAGTCGCTGTCGATCGGTTCCCAACTGCTTCCCTGATCATAACTGACCCAGGCACCGCTGGTCTCGGTTGCGATGACGAAAGTCTGATCATCTTCCGAATCAATGACCAGCTCCTTAATCATACCGGATACACAGAGCCCTCCGAAGGCGCCGCACAAAAGATTGTCTTTATTCGGCCCTAGCTCTTGCACATTTTCCAGCGGAGAAAAATTTGTGAGCGTTTGGGTCTTCATGGCTTTTCTCTCCATTGCCAAGCTGCGGACCGTTTCTATCGGCAAAGCCGTTAGGCGATTCGCTTCGTTACGAGAAGATACGTCTTGGATTGAAGCGTAGTGTGATTCCCGCTGCGTCTGGTCGCATCCTATCAGAAAGAGGAGAATCAATGTAAAGGGTAAAAAGAATCTGTTCATGTTCTTTGGTGAAACATGTGATGGGATAAAAAGAAATGTGACAGGAATAGGATGCCAGTCCGGCGATGGGACTTCTTATACGAAGATACATGAATTCTCGATTTCAGCCTTAGAAAATATTTTTTCAACGTGAAGTACTCTGATTAGGTGTTATTTGGTAGATTCTCATTCCCAATCATTTCCAACATGAGAGCCACACTTTTCCTGCTACTAACGATTCCGTTTACGCTATTTGCTCAACTGCCACTGCGGCTGGACACCAGTTTTGCCCAGCAGGGTGTGGCACGGCATTCAGTCGATCCGCAAAATGAAGACATGATTTCGATCAGCCAGGCGATAGGGGTTCAATCCGACGGGAAAATCATTCTGGGTGGTTATTCAGACATTGCTGGTGGGGAGGGTTGGTATTTTACCTTGATGCGTCTGTTTGCGGATGGCAGTGTGGATGAAAGCTTTGGGATCAATGGTGTCAGTCGAATCCGGATTCGAAATATTACCCAGGGGCATTCCCTGGTGATTCAGCCGGACGATAAGATCATTCTGGCAGGAACCAGTTGGGGACCGGAAAACGGCGGAAATTCCGCCCGCTTTGCACTGGCACGTTTCACCAAAGATGGCAGCCCTGATCGGGGCTTTGGACAAAACGGCCAAGTTTGGCTGTCGGCGGGATCCGACTTTGATGTCGGAAATGAAGTCCTGATGCAGCTGGACGGGAGAATCCTCTTGATCGGGCAATCGGACACGGGCCGGGAAGATAGCGGTTGGGGTATATTACGCCTCTTGCCAGATGGAAGCTTTGATCCTACTTTCGGAACCCAGGGTAAACTGGTGCTCAACATGGGCTTTCGGCATAATTCCGGTGCTGACAATGCGCTCGTCCTGCCCGACGGACAGATATTGGTCAGTGGTTCTTCTGAAAATGGGGCCCGTATCATTCGACTGAATCCAGACGGGACCCAGGATCTCAATTGGGGAGAGAATGGATTTGCGGATTTTCCAGATATGCTGATCGCCATGGATCTGGCGGTCGACAGCCTCGGTCGGGTGCTCTGTGCACTGGCATATCCCAGTCAGGATCTCGCTGCTACCGCTCGCTTGTTGCCAGATGGGCAAACAGACACTGGCTTTGGACAAGGGGGGGTGCATGTTTTTCAGGCATTTGCTGGTCGCTTTCCCGCCTATCACCAAATTGAAGTGCTCCCCACCGGCGAAATCATCGGCTTTGGGAGTATTGCCATGCGATGGCCCAATGGCAATGATCACAATACCCTTAGCTTGCTGCAATATGATGCGACTGGCAAACCAGAGACTGACTTTGGTCAAGATGGCCTCCTGCAAATGCCCATTTGTCCCTATGATTTACTGGATGTGGCCGCGATCATCATGCCGGATCAGACAATTTTGCTTACGGGTGCTTGTTTCGCTGAAAACAGTCAGGAATTCGCACTGGTCCGCCTGACCTGGCAAGCGCCAGGCTACCAGGCAGTTGACGACCTACGCGTCTATCCCAATCCAAGCACCGGACAGGTCTTGGTTGATGTCCCCGCTGAGCTGGCTGGCGAGATTTTGCAGATTGTAGATCTGCGGGGACGTGTCATTGCGCAGCAAATTGCTGAAGCTGGCCAGAATCGTCTCAGCCTGCAAAGTGCTGGCATGTATGTGGTACGGTTGCAGGAAAAAGGCTGGAAGGTAGTCGTAAGGTGAGCGATTCGTTTCTTCCTTTCTGCTTTTTTTGCAGATTGTGTCTTGACCGATGAAATCCTCTTCCACAGACATTGTCGCAGTTTGTCCTGGAATAGGTAAGGTGAGCACTTCGTTATCAAATCAAATGAATATGCACGAAGCATACGAAAAAGGCCTCGGCCATCCGGCCGACTTTCGGGTGAAATATAGATTTCGCAGTGCTGCCGAAGGCGGTCGTCAGAGCCTTCCCTTCCAGGGCATTCGCTGTGATTTTTCATTTGCTGATGAACCCGGTCCGCAACAATATATGATCTGGCCGGAATTCGAAGATGCCAACGGCGAGCCGATCATGAACAAGACCGATCGACTTCCCGTCGAAGGAACCGCCCGGATGTGGATCGCAGATCCCCGGATGCGGCCTGTACACTATGAAAAAATCAAACTGGGTGTGAAGTGCCATTTCCGGGAAGGTTTGATGTATACCGCCGATTGTGAAGTGATTGAGATTCTGGGCCTGACCACGAATCCAACCACTTAGGGATAAAGACAATCTTTTCTGAGAGTATGACAATCAATGTCATATCTAAACGCATGCATTAAGCCCAGACCATGAACCCAGCCAAAGCCTACAGAATCGAAACCGAACGCCTGATCATCAGATGTTATCATCCATCGGATGCTGACCTGTTGAAGCAATCCATCGATGAAAGCCTGGACCATCTACGACCGTGGATGCCCTGGGCCCTGAACGAACCAGAACCCCTGGAAAAGAAAGTCGCGCGATTGCGGAAATTTCGGGGACAATTTGATCTGGGGCTGGACTACACCTTTGGCATGTTCAACAAAGCAGAAACGCAATTGATCGGGTCCAGCGGTTTGCATACCAGATTGGATGAGCAGGCCAGAGAAATTGGCTATTGGCTCAACGTCAATTATCTCAGGCAAGGCTACGGCAGGGAAACGGTACAGGCACTGACCAAAGTGGGCTTCGACATTGAGGGCCTCGAGCGCATCGAAATTCACTGTGATCCTGACAACCTCCGCAGCCAGCAAATTCCCCAACACCTTGGCTATGTCAATGAAGCCACTCTTCGCAATCGAACCACAGACACTGATGGCAACAAACGAGACCTGATGATCTGGACCATGTTACAGGAGGCGTACGTCCAAAGCCCTATCAAAAACATGTCACTGCGCGCATTTGATGTGTTAGGTAATGCCATTGAGTTGGACGGAGAGGGTTTCGATTGAACCAAGCAGATAAACAATCACTGCTCATCCAGGTTGAGTCTTTACCACACTCCTTAGCCGCATTCACATCCAGTCATACCGAAATGAGCGAAAAACAAAAACCCAATGCATTACAGATCGCAGCCGTGGTTCTCTGTGTAATTGGTTGTTCCCTGCTTGCGGCACCAGTTTTCATCGAGAGTGAACTGGATTTGCGAACCTTCGGCCTGGCCTTCAATGGCGCCGGGCTTTTCGCCTTTCTCTTTGGCAGAAATGCAGGAAAAGCCAGTTAGCCTTTTATCCTCACTTCTCCTCCAAACCGAAAAGCTGCTGTAGAATAGGTTTTGATCTTTCCTTAAATTGGAAAACAAAAGCCATGAACAAGGGATTCTTTGCCATTCTCCTGCTCGGACTCATTTTTACAGCCTGTCAAAGTCCAGGTCCTTCCTATGAAATCGCTGGTCCTCAAAGTCAGACGATCGCTGACATGATTGAAGCGGTCAATGAGAAAAATGCGGAAAAATACGTCAAAGGCTTTGCTGAAGATGTCCAGGTCTTTGTGGCATCAGAAATGAAAATCAACGGCCGGGAAGCGCTTCAAGCCAATCGGGCCAACCATTTTCAAAACCATCCTGAGGTAAAATCAAAGATTCAACACCTGGTGGAAATAGACGAACGCGTGATTTTGCATGACAAAGTATGGCTCGACGAATCGGATCAGAACGGCCAGGACATTGTGGAGATTTTTACCTTTGAAAATGGCGCCGTGGTCAGGGTTGATGTGATTCAGCCTGAGAATTTATTCAGACGCTAGCCCCGGAAAGACAACCTATCCTGTGGACTAGATCATTTTCAATAAATCTTCCTTTCGATTGCGCGCCACAGGAAAATTCATACCGTTAGAGAGCATCAGATAGCCCCCATCCGCCCGGATGTACTCCCGAACGTGTTGCAGATTGACCAGGTGCGAGTTGTGGACGCGGAAAAAGCGATGTCCTTTGAGCCAGGATTCCACGTCTTTCAAGGTGCGGGAAATGAGTTTTTTTCGACCATCCTTCAGATAAATCATGGTATAGTTGCTATCTGAGCTGCAAGCCACGATCTCATCTGGCTCTACAAACTCAATGCTTTCCTTGGTCGCAAGTGCAATCTTATTGGCGGCCTGTTTTTCTATAGTTGGCTGACTGCTGAACAAAACTTCCGTCTGGACACCCCGCTTTTTCTTAAACTTCTCGATTGAGGCTTTCAATTCCTGATTTTGGACTGGCTTGAGCAAATAGTCCATCACATTTGCCTTCACCGCACGTATGCCAAATTCATCGTAAGCGGTGGTCAGAATGACCTCAAAGCTGGCTTTTTCGCCCAATTCTTCCAGCAACTCAAAGCCATTGAGACGTGGCATCTCGATGTCCAGAAAAAGCAGGTCCGGCGGATGGTTTTGCAGATAATCCAAGGCTTCTGAGGCATCCGTAAACTGCGCCAACACTTCTACTTCCGGACAAAAACGTTCCAGTTTCCAGGCCAGGGTCGCAACAGAGTGCTTTTCATCGTCGACGAGGATGGCTTTGATGTTCATGAGCGGTTGGTTAAAGTGGAATACTGAGTTCGACACGGGTTCCTGCAGCGGCACCATTTTCATCATAGAGGTCAGTGACCTTCACGAAGGCATTGGCCCCGGCCAGGTGGTTGAGCATGGAGAGGCGTTCGCTGGTAATCTTCATGCCGTATGATTTGCGAGGTGTCGCTGACTTGGATTTGATTTGTTGCGCAGCTTCCCGTCCGATCCCATTGTCTTCAATGCGGCAGTGCAGATGCCCGTCTTCCTGATGAATGCGAATATCCAGACGACCCTTTTTGCCTTTATTCTGTAGCAGTCCGTGCCAGATCGCATTTTCAACATAGGGTTGCAGCAACATCGGCGGCACAAAAATCTGTTCCATATCCAGGCCAGTTTCGATCTGTACTTCGTAATCAAAGAGCTGGTCAAATCGCATGCTCTCCATTTCCATATACAGACGGAGTGCGGACAGATCATCTTTGAGTGGGACGGTGGTACTCTTGGAGTTTTGCAGGATCAGGCGAATCAGACGGGAAAAACGATTGAGATAGTCTGAAGCTTTTTCCGGCTCATTGTTGATGATATAGTATTCGATGGAGTTGAGAGAATTGAAAATAAAGTGCGGATTCATCTGGGCGCGCAGGGCGCTGAGTTCTACATCGGCCAACTTGCGCTCATAGTCATTGCGCAATCTTTCTTCTTTCCGCACCCGCGCAATTTTCTCCCGATACAACAACCAGCCAATGATCAGAAAGAAGGCGATGACCGCCGCCCAAAACCAGAGCCTTTTGTACCAGACGGTGGAGATGTACACATACGTAATCGAAGGCTGTGGACTGGCAATGCCTTCACTATTGATGGCTTCCACCATGAAGCGATAATGCCCACCAGGGACATTGGTATAGGCGGCGAAGCGACGTGCCGTTCCATCCTGCCAGTCCTGATCAAATCCTTCCAGTTGATAGCGAAAACGGGTCTCTTCCGGCAGATTGTAGCCGATCGCTGAAAAGTCAAAAGAGAAAAAGTTTTGGGCATAGCTCAAAAAAATGCTGTCCGTCTGGCCGATGGCTTTGTTCAGCGGATAGGCTGTGTCGAAGATGTGAAAAGAGGAGATGTAGGGATGTGGTGCTTCCTGATTGGTCTGAAGACTGTCGGGGTGAAAAATGGTAATGGCTTTTCGTTGGCCACCGATCAGGCGTCCATCCTTTAGCTGACTGATGCTGGTAATGGTATATGGCAAACCATATTCACGATCATAAAATGCCCCCCATCTTTTTTTCTCCCAATTGTATCGTTGAACCCCCTGGCGAGAGAAAATCAAAATGTCCGATCCGTATCGATGCACCTGATAGGCATCGCCGATTAGCCCGGTTTGATAATCAAAAGTGCGAAACATGCCTTGCTCAAGACTGTCTGCATGGCCATAGCCCAGTATATTTCGATTGGCTGCAATCCATACCCCACCTTCTGGATCAGTGGTCATCCAACTCATGCCGCGCTGCGCTTTAGGCTTATCAGAGGTGTAGGGATGGTAGATGAAATCCTGATTCTTCCGGTCAAATATGAGCAGGCCGCTATGTTCCCGAAGCCAGATGTTCCCATTTTTGTCTTCGACCATGCGATCCCCCCCGAGGGCAAGTGGCCATATCTTTTCTAATTCGGTTCGGAAATTGTGCAGACGTTTGCCCGCATGATCCAGTCGCATCCAGCCTCCCAGAAAACTGGAAATCCAGAACGTACCCTCCCGGTCTTTGAGGATGTTTTGCAGGCGCGGAAAGTCGGTATCCGGCTGGAGTGGATATTTTTCCAAACTGCTTGTACCAAGTCGATACTGATAGAGGTGGCGACTTTCCAGCACGAGCAGAGTCTCTTCATCGAGGTAGGCGAGATCCGTCAATACCGCATCTTTGCGGCCATCCGGGAGAGGGATCAGCTCCCATTGGTCGGTTTGTCGGTCCCAGATCCAGAGCCCACTGGCTTGCTGAGACGCAACAAACAGGAAACGCTCGTCTTCGCTGAGCAAGGTCCGGCGGGTGATGGCCATCAGGTCCTGTGGCTCATATTGCAACAAAGGATACTGCTGCATGAGTGGATTGTAGATGTAAACGCCATTGATGCGCGTGGCCGACCAAATGCGGTTTTGTTGGTCAAGGTGCTCGATGCTGAACCATTCCTGGTCAGTATTGAGGTGACTTTCAATGATTGTCTCGGTAGAGATATGAAACAATTGAAGCCCCCGCTGGCTATTGATCCAAAGGTGTTCCGGGTCCTGAAGGTAAAATGAGTTGGTTTTATCCGCTTCGGTAAAAGGTGCCGTCTCATTCTGATAAACCGGATTGACTGCCTCGTAACGAAGACTTTTGGTATCAAACGTGAATAGACCAACATACCAGGTCCCAAGATAAATCAGACCATTTGGATGGAGCAGCATCGCGGTTGGTGCATTGGCATATTCCCGCACTTTGCTGTCGGCGGTTTCATAGATAAACTGCTGCCATTGACCGTTTTGGGCATTCAGACGAACAATGCCTTCATTGGTGCCCAGCCAGTAAATGTGGTCTTGGCTGAGATCCTGCTGGATGACTGCGCCTGTTATCTCACAATTGTTCTCCGCCTCAGCTGCGCAGAGATAGCGAATGAAATCATCCGTCTCAGGACGATATCGCAAGACGCCGCTGAATTTGAATCCAATCCAAACCTGGCCCTGCCGGTCCTGATACAGTGCCCAAACCTGATGATCCGGTACACTGTGTGGATCTCCGGGATGTGCATAATAATTGTGAATCTGTTTGTCCTGCAGATCATAATACGACAGACCGAGAGAGGTCCCGATCCATATCCGGTGGTTGACCGAATCAGCCAGCAACTGACCGACATAGTTGGAATGGATGGTACTGGAATCACCAGGAAGGTGTACAAAATTTTTCGCCTCAAGGCCGTCGATACGTGAAACACCAGATTGGGTGCCAGCCCACATAAAGCCTTCTTCGTCTTCAGCCAGACAGAGGACTCTTTCATCTACGATACCATCCAGCTGATTGAAAATGAGTGGATTCCGAAAACTCATTTGCCCCCAACACACACAAGGAAGCAGGACCAGCCAGGCCAGTCCGCATCCTTGTAGCAATTTTTTGCCATGAACAATAAAAAAGCGATATGTCTCTATGTTTCGGCGCAAATCATGTAGAGCCTGTCAGAAAAAGATAGTGAGTTTTTGCCAAAGTCATGAGCCGCTCTTTTTGAATGCGGTCTCATAGGTTGGTTTGCGATGTTTGCGAATGGACAGGGAAGGGAAAATCATCGGCACAGCCCGTTTGTAGGCGAGATAGGTTTTGCCAAAATGAGCGATCAGATCTTTTTCTTCCCACTGAATGCCGAGCAGAATGTAGAGCGTCATCAGCGAAGCGAAAAACAATCTGGTCCAACTCATGTCCGGTGCAGCCCAAAAGGCAATCAGAAAACCAAGGTACAGCGGATGGCGGACGAACTTATACAGACCCGGCACCCGAAACTTCAAATCAGTATAGTCTTTTCCACGAAAGTATAGCCAGGCTTGACGCAGACCCGTCAGATCAAAATGATTGATCAGAAAAGTACTCAGAAGCAGAATGCCCCAACCGAGGAAGAACAGTACCATCAATCCATTGTACAGCATTGGACTCTCAACCGTCCAGATGTTGCCACCCATGGGCTGCCAGAAAACAAAAATGGCGATCAAAGCCAGAGAAGAAAAAAGGACATAGGTCGACCTTTCTACTGCTTGGGGCACAAAACGGGTCCACCAGACCTTGAACCAGGGACGCGCCATGACGCTGTGTTGGACACCGAATAGCACAATCAGGCCAATATTGGTCAAAAGGGCCTGCCAAATCGGGACCATCAGTGGGCCATCAATGGCTTTGGGAACAAAGAGATTGCCGATGAAGCCAATCAGATACAAAAAGGTGGCAAAAAATACTGTATACGAGAGGATCGCATACAGCAAAGCAGCAAATCGTTTCATGATTCTTTTGGTTTTGTTGTAAATGGGCTGCACAACAGATCGCTGTCAGCTGGTTTGTTTGATGAGACAAGGATATGATATGATGTGCGAGTGCCACCGGCTAAATGAGTCCCTGGTAGACTAATTGTGTATTTGGCAGAAAGCAATGAGTGGCGGAAATACATTGCGTCCCGCTGGGTAACATCTCTGATGTAAGTCAGGAAGAGAATTGACCAATCAATGTTTAAACATTGATTGGTGTTTTTTCGTATAATTGACTGAGACAAAAACAGTAAAATGAAAAGGAGAGAATTTATCAAAGGCTCCGCCATCGTCGGCATGAGCATGGCCAGTCAAAATCTGGTCAATGCTTCCGGCATGTATGACGCGCTTGCTGAACGCAAGATCTATCGCATCCTGAATGCTGATCGCACCACAGTGGGTACCCTGCCAATTTTGCGGGCATTTGCTGGTGATAAGCTGGATTATGTATCCCCTTACGTTCTATTCGATGAATTTGGTCCCGTCGATTTACAGGCTGGTCAGGATCCCTTGCGGGTAGATGCACATCCACATGCCGGTATCATTCCGACGACTTATTTCCTGGCTGGAAGCGGACATCATAAAGACAGCCTCAATTACGATTTTCAGATCAACAAAGGTGAATTTATGATGTTTCGTTCTGGTCGTGGTGCCATCCACATGGAGGAGACTGGTCAGAGCTTGTTTGATCAGGGTGGGTCCTACCATGGGTTTCAGATTTGGCTCAATATGCCTGGCAAGGACAAACTCAGTGATCCAGCCACGCTTTTATACAAAGACAAACAAATTGGCCTGATCGAAGGGGAAAAATATACCATCCGGGTGGTGTTGGGAGAATTATTGGGAACCCGTTCGGCGGTTGAATTGCTCTCTCCTGCATTTTATTACCACATCACTCTCAAAGCGGATGCACGGCTGGATATTCCGACTGAAGCGAGCCATAATGTGTTTGCCTATGGGATCAGTGGAGAAGTCGAAGTAGAAGGGCAAAGAAAGCTAAAGGCCAATCAACTGGCGCTGTACCAGCGTGGTGAAAGCAAGGTCAATCTCTACAGTGAATGTGGAGCAGAGCTATTGGTCCTCGGCGGACAGCCACTCAATGAACCCGTATTCTCTTACGGTCCTTTTGTCATGAACAACGAACAGCAAATCCGGCAGGCAATCAGAGACTATCAGTCTGGTAAAATGGGCAATCCAGAGATTGTCAATCAATAAAAAATGTCGGGGCGTATGGCACATACACCCCGACATCATTTCTCAAAAGTAGGTTGTCAAACCTTATCGCATCAAGGTAATACGGCGGCTGACTTTTTCCGTACCAGACCGCAATTCAATCAGGTATAAACCATTGCTCAGGCCCTGGTCCAGGTTGAGTTGCACTTCATTGATGCCCTCAAGCTGATCCTGGTGAATGAGCTTGCCCTGTGGATCAAAAATCCGCAGGCTGATCACCTCACTCTGGTCAAACGCATGCAGGCCTTCGATGGTGAAGCTGCCGCTACTTGGATTCGGATACAGACGCACTTGCGCTTCCTGAGCAGGATCAATCGAGACCGGTGCGGAGGTTACATCGACTGATGCCATGACCACACAACCCGCTGAATCGGTTACGGTTACGGTATAGGTTCCTGCGCCCAGATTGAGTGCTTCGGCAGTGGTCTGAGCGGTCGAGTCATCCCAGGCATAGGTGTAGGGTGGCGTGCCCCCACTGACGACAACGATGGCAGAGCCATTGTCCAGACCACCAAAAGCCAGCGTAGAATCCACATCTGTTGAAGGCGGCATGGCAGCGGTTACCGCAATAGAATCTGTCGAGACACACCCATTGTTGTCAGTCAGAGTAACAAGATAGGTGCCGGAAGTAGCCAGCGGGAAGCTAATGGAACTGCTGCTGTCCGCAGGGACGCCAACGCCAAACCAGGCGTAGGTACCAGTACCAGTCGCACTCAGCGTAATGCTATCGCCTTCACAGACCAAATCATCACTGGTACTTAGCTGCGTGAAAGCGGTAGTCGGACCAAAGTTCATCCTTAGCATCATGGAAGAAGCCAGGTCTCCATTCGCGATGGTACCAATCTCCGTCCAGGTACTGGTGCCACTTCCAAAGAAGGTAGTATTGACAATATAGGTCTCTGAATCGTATCCAAAGCCCAGGTTGTTGAGGTTGATCTGCTGAATAGCAATGAAATACTGTCCTGCATCCAATGATGTCTGGCAAGACCATGGCAAGGTAAACCACCCGTCATCAGGGATTACCCAGATATCAGTAGAGTCGATTGCAGTAGAATCAGGAGAATTAGCGATATCATTGCCAAACTCATAGAGCCAGAACCGGACACTGTCGCCTTCGGTTGTGGTTGGACGCAGTAAAATTGAAACGGAGGTGAGGACATCCGGGCTGGTCAGCTCGAACATATTCCCAAATACACCCGTGCCACCGGTAAAGCCCAGTCCACCGCTGGAGACACTGTCGTCTCTGGCAAAAATGGAATCCGGGACCGCAAGGCTGACGCTGTTGTTGGTAGAAATGGTGTCTCCGGTTGCGACCACCGTAATGGTTCCTGTTTCTGCCATAGTGGGGCTGTATGGCATGCTGAAGCTACCAGAGGCGAATGCCAGAGACTCTGCCGTGTCAATGGTGAAGGTATCGGTATACGCACCAAAGTTGGCCACTACATCTACATCAAACAGCGTTGACTGGCTGAAATTCTGGAAAGTTGCGTTGATGGTGTAAGCAGGGGCCTGAGAAACCGGCGCCTGGGTATAAGTAGCTGGCGTATTCAACTGTAGGCTGCTGCTAATGGCGACGGCATCAACGGACGGCAGGTCCACGATGCTGAAGTCATCAATCGCGATGTCGTGCACAAACTGCCCAAAATTGTTGGTGTTGCCCCGGAAACGAAGCTGCACAATGCCGGAAAAAGGCGTCAGATCATACGCAAACTGCGTCCAGTTGGGACCGATGTGCCCGATCGAGTCCAGTTCGATCCAGTTGCCCGAAAACAGAATTTCGATTTTCAGATCATTCAGATCATCGACACCTCCGCCAGCTCCTACGCCACCATTGGCTTCGTTGCTGTGCACCCAGACGATCATGTGTGGCGAAGCGAGGGAACTGATGTCGAAGATGGGCGTGTTCAAAATCACCGTATCCTGGTTGGCATTGCCGCCACTGTCTTCCATGTAAAGGTATACGCCAGATCCGGAAGTGTGATCTCCATTGGGACCGGTATTGGTAGAGGGTGTCGTACCGGTCCAGCCGTACCAGTCCTGGGTGCCGTCACCAGCCAGTTCATTTTCCCAGCCACCCATAAATGTGTCAGGGTTGGGTTCATCGCTAGCTGGGGTTGATACTGGGAAGGAATCAAAATTTTCGACATAGGGAAATGTCGAAATGGGTTGTGCAAATAGACTGAGCCCCAGTAAACTCAGGCAGAGAAAGGTAAGCACATGCTTCATAATAGTGGTATTTAATTGGTTTAAGTATGCGTGTGTCGGTGCGATGGCGGGGGCTTGCCATGCACTCTTATCTTCCTAAAATATCGAAAGGAAAATCAATTTCCCCTTTCAGCCAGAGGTTTTATTTCTTTTTCCGCTATACTGCCGTCTCTTTTTTCTCCCGAAAAGCAAAGGCAAAGAAGAGCAAAACGGCACCTGCCAATGCTGCCGGAACCAACCATCCACCCGTCCAGTCATGACCAATCACGTTGTTCGCAGCGTCAAGGTTGGCATAGTGCTCAATAACGGCCCCTGAAACATAGGATCCGGTAAATAGGCCAAGGCCGTAGGTGGCAAAGGTAATCAAACCCTGCGCTGAGCTTTTGAGTTCCTCAGGGGCTTCATTGTCCACGAAAATTTGTCCGGTTACAAAGAAGAAATCATAGCAGATGCCATGCAGAATGATGCCAGCATACAGCATCCAGAGATTCCCTTCTATATCGCCAAATGCAAACAAGACATACCGTAATGCCCAGGCCAGCACGCCAACCATGATCATTTTTTTGACCCCCAGCCGCACAAATAATAAGGGCATGATCAAGAGAAACAAGACTTCTGACACTTGTCCCAGCGTCATGCGGGCGGCGGCATTCTCCATGCCGATTTCATTGAGGAAGAGATTGGTGAAGTTATAGTAAAAGGCCAGGGGAATACAGACCAAAACCGAAGAGATAATCAGAATGGCAAACGCGGGCCGTTTCATCAATGCCAGTGCATCCAGACCGAGAATTTCCCGGGCGCTGACCTTCTGGCCTTTTGCTTTGGGTGGTGTTGGTGGAAGGAGAAAGCTGTACAAACCCATCAAAACTGAGGCACCGGCAGCAATCTGTAATGGTAAAACGGTCGCATCCGCACTCAGGCTTCCGATGATCACTCCGATGGCAATCCATCCCAGTGTCCCCCACACCCGGATGTAGGGAAAACTTTTTTCCGGATTGTCCATTTGATTGAATGCAATGGAGTTGGTGATGGCGATCGAAGGCATAAAGCACAGATTGTATAGCAGGATAAAAAAGTAGAAACTGCCAAAATCGGTACTTTGGGTGGCCATGAACATCACAATTGCACCCAGTAAATGCAGGATGCCAAGGATGCGTTCTGCATTGAAGAAGCGGTCGGCGATCATGCCGACAAAGAATGGCGAAACCATGGCTGCAATGGCATTGGTGGCGTAAACCGAGCCAATCTGCAAATCACTGAAGCCAAGTGCTTCTCCCATGAATGTACCGATGGTAACGTACCAGGCACCCCAGACAAAGTAGTTGAGAAGCATCATTGCCGATAGCTTCACGTATGTAGCCGTTTTCATTGTTCAAATATTGAAGAATCCCATTGAAGTAAAGAAAAAAAATGAGGGGAAGCGTCCTTCTGTCCGGAAAAATCGACTGATTCGGAATTTCACAGTTTCCAAAGCGTCGATTTTTTGGCTATTTTTCCTTATCACTGCTAGTTATGAAGAGACTCCTTGGCACCCTACTGGCCATTTGTCTCCTGCTTCCCCTTGCCTCAGCCCAAGAAATGAGCCTGGAATGGTTGGAGACGGCCCTTAAGAATACTCCGGAAGGCATCAGCCGGGTAGATTTGCTGAATCATGTGGCTGAAAAAGTACGGATTGCCAAGCCTTCTCAGGCCCAGGATCGGGCAGATGAAGCCAGAAAGCTTTCCCGCAAACTCAAATACGCTCCCGGAGAAGCACGTGCCAACTTTTTGTTGGGACTGATCAGTCTGGAAACCAATCGCGCCAAGAAAAGTGTGAAATACCTGGAAGATGCCCTGCCCTGGTATGAAGCCAATGCCAGTTCCCAGGATAAGCGCAGCCTGTATGAAAATCTAGCCATGGCCAACCAACTGCTCGGAAAATCCAAAGATGAAACCACCTACCGCCAGAAGGCACTGGCACTTCGTCAGCAGGCCGAACTGGCCAATGCAGAAGAACGCATTGATGCCCTACGCAGTGAGACCAATACGCAGCGCTCCGTCGTGGAAAGTGCGAGGAGAGAATTGGAGATTGCCGAGCAGGAGAAAGAAGAAATGGCCGAAGAACTGGAAGTACAGCGTACCCGTTTGCTGGAGGAAGAGTTGAAAATGGTCAAATTGCAGCATCAGAATGATTCGCTGGATCTTCTGAAAGCGGAATTGCAACAGGAAAATCTACGACAAGAGCAGGATCTACTGAAAGGCCGGCTTCTGCGCAACTGGCTCATCGCTGGTGGGGCGCTATTGCTGCTGCTTGGATTAGGAGGCTGGCAGCGTTATCGCTTTATCCAGGAAAAAAAACAGACCCGTTTTGAACAGCAGAAGGCCCAACGCCTGCAGCAAGTCGACCAATTGAAAGATCAGTTCCTCGCCAATACCTCGCATGAATTGCGTACGCCGCTTAATGGGATCATTGGTCTGGCCGAAGCGCTCTACGACCGAACCGGGAATGAATCTCCGGAAAGCCAGCGTGAAAATCTGTCAATGATCATTTCTTCAGGTAAGCGTCTCAGCAATCTGGTCAACGATCTATTGGATTTCTCCAAGATTCGCAGCAATACCCTCGATTTGGTCCAAAAACCGGTCGATCTCCAATCTCTGGTGGAGGTGGTGGTCCGGATCAACCGGACGATGGCGTCCCAAAAAGACCTGGTGATCGAAAATGAAGTGTCTTCCGACCTGGTTGCAGTGATGGCTGACGAGGATCGGCTCATGCAAATCCTGCACAATCTGGTCGGCAATGCCGTGAAATTTACACCTGAGGGCAGTGTGACCATTCGTGCTGTGCAGCAGGAAGATTGGGTAGAAGTATCCGTAACGGATACGGGCATAGGTGTCCCGCCCACCAAACAAGCGGCCATTTTTGAAGCCTTTGTGCAGGCAGATGGTTCTACCCAGCGTGAATTTGTTGGGACCGGTCTGGGGCTATCGATCAGCAAACGTCTGGCCGAACTCCACGGGGGGCGCATGTGGCTGGAATCGGAACCAGGTTTGGGTTCAGTCTTTTACTTCACCCTCCCGACCACGAGCGAAGCCATCATGCAGGATATTGAACCCCAGGTTTCCCGTCCGATTATCCATGCTGAACCTCAGCCATTGCTGGCTCAGCGGGTGTCGGTGGTGCCAGAGAATCAAGGCAAAACCGATGCCTTCCGTATCCTGATCGTGGATGACGAACCAATCAATCAACAGGTGCTCAAACAGCATTTGGACGACACCAATTACGAAATTTATTACGCCAGCCATGGTGGGGAAGCGCTGACGGCGATTGATAGCAAGGTGTCGTTTGATTTGGTTTTGCTTGATATCATGATGCCGCAAATGTCTGGTTACGAAGTTTGTCAGCGCATCCGTGAGCAATACTTGCCTTCTCAGTTGCCAGTGATCATGATCACGGCCAAGAATCAGGTCGAAGACCTGGTGGCGGGACTGGCACATGGTGCCAACGATTACATCTCCAAGCCTTTTTCCAAAGACGAACTCCTCGCCCGGATCAAGACCCATCTCAATATTCACAACATCAATGCGGCCTCGCAACGCTTTGTTCCCAGTGAGTTTTTGTCCACGCTTGGCTATGAGAGTATTACGGACGTTCGATTGGGCGATTTGACCGAAAAAGAGGTAACGGTTTTCTTCTCCGACATCAGAGGCTATACCAGTCTGGCCGAAACCATGACACCAGAGCAAAACTTTCGCTTTGTCAATGCCTACTCCCGGCGCATGGGGCCTATCATTCGCAAGCATGGTGGCTTCGTGAATCAATATTTAGGAGATGGGATCATGGCGATTTTTATGCAGGGACCGGAAAAAGCCATTCAGGCGTCGGTGGATATGCAAAAAGAACTGGCCCGCTACAATGTGGAGCGCAAAGCCAATGGTCGCATGCCGATTCGGGTTGGGATGGGACTGCACACTGGCAAGCTGATCATGGGGATCATTGGTGATAGCTTGCGGACTGATGCGGCGACCATTTCCGATACGGTGAACACCGCGGCCCGGATGGAAGGGCTGACCAAGTTTTATGGCGCCAATTTGTTGGTAAGTGAGGCTACGCTGGCCAGCCTGGAAGATCCGACCCGTTTCAACTATCGCTATCTCGGTCAGGTGCAGTTGAAAGGGAAAAAAGTAGCGATTGGGGTATATGAATTCTTTGACGCAGATGATGAAGTGCGTCAGACCCTTAAGTGGGGTGTCCAGCAGGATTTTGAGCGAGCCCTACGTCATTATTACGCCCGTGAGTTTGGTGCGGCCATTGATGCCTTCGAAAAGGTCATCAGTATCTTTCCTGATGATCAGGCTGCGACCCGTTATCTGGCCCATGCCAGAGAGCTGCAAGTCAATCCGCCCGGTGAAGATTGGAGTGGGGTCGAAACCATGGAAGTGAAATGAGAACGCTTGTCCTGTTCATTTGTCTGTTGACTTCACACAGCGCCTGGAGTCAATACGAACAAAAAGTCGGCCTTACCCAGCGACCTGAATCAGATATTTTTGCGGCCCTGAATCCCATTGATACGGCCAATCTGGTGGTATCTGCGGTTCGGTACAATCCACTCAATCCAGGTGAAACCCCAATTCTTCCTGTATATGTTTCGCAGGATGGGGGGCAAAATTGGATTGAGACGCCTTTTCGGGGAGACATTCCTGGTGGACAAATCTCAGACAAGGCAACGCCTTCCCTGGCATTTGATCATGAAGGGAAACTACATCTTACGTGGACAGTCATGAAAAACGGCGGACTGACCTTTCAGGGCTCCATTGGGATTTTTTATGCCTTTTCAGACAATGGTGGCCTCAACTGGCAGGTAAATAATCAGCCCATCGCCAATGGCATGCTGCAATTCGTCGGGAATGGATTCTCAGCGGTAGATCGCTACGTTGATCGGGCCGTACTGGCTGCGGACCAAACAGCTGGCAGTTTTCGGGGACACGTCTATTGCCTGTATCAAAATCGGGAAGTGCTACCCTTTAACCAGCGTAGCATCCAATGTCTTCGCAAAAGCCGTAGTCAGAATGATTTTAGTGGACCATCTGTACAGGTGAATACGCACAACTATGCAGATATCCGCTATCCTGCAGCGACAGTTGATGGCGAAGGACGGTTGCACGTGATTTTCTGGGCCAGCCCGCTGGGCAATGATTATGCACTTTACCATTGTCGATCTGAAGATGGAGGGGAAACGTTTTCTGCGGAAAAAATGATTTCTCCCGTTTCTTTTGCGCTGCCCAGTACCGCCAATGATTTTCATGTAAGCAATCTCAGTGGCGTCTTACGCTTTCATCCTTCGGCCCAGATCGCAGTGGACCAATCCGGCGGCCCGCACGATGGCAATGTATATGTCAGTTGGACGGGTCGGGGCCTGGACAGCATGCTGAGTGATGCCTATGATATTTATCTGGCTCGTTCGACGGATCAAGGCGAAAGTTGGTCCATTCCACAGATTGCGAACCAGGACCAACAGCCCCTGGCGCAGCAATATTTTGCCGGCCTGGCGGTAAGTGGCAACGGAACCCTTGCGCTGAGCTGGTATGATCGCCGGGCTGATCCTGCCAATCGACTGACCCACTACTATCTGACAGAGTCTGTAGATGGTGGACAAAGTTTTGTGCAGGAACGCAAATTGAGCAGCGAGGCAGCTGATTTTTTCTTCGCCAATGACCAAAATCAAGGCTTTGGTGTCGGATCTCGTACACATCTGCTTGCAACGCCCAATAAAGCCATTGCCTTCTGGGCGGATGGTCGTGAAAACAACGGTCGCCTGCGGCTTTATACCAATCAAAGCGTCCTGCGTCCGGCGATTGCCACTGGCCTGATTGATCCAATGAACCGCCCCATCTTTCATCGTTTCGAGAAAATTCCACTGACCGCCAACGGCGATCTCCGCCTTACCATCACCGTCAATGTCACGGGCTGCGATGCACACGTTGTCCCGAACCGTCAGTTTCTCGGCGATGATATGCTTGTCCCAAGTTGGGTTTTCATACCACTGAACGGTGCTCTTGTCGGCGAGCAGGATATCCAGCTCTCCATCGCCATTGATATCGGTCAGTTGAAGGCCGTAGCCGATGCTGATCTCGTCGATCTCCTTTTCGGACCAGCTAAACTCTATCGAGTCATCCGGATCGGCAGCTGGCAGTGCAGTCGCTGCAAGTAGGCATGAAAAAAGGATCGGTTTCATGCCGGAAGGATGGCAGAAGTCGGGGAGCTGTATCCAGCGGTATCAGTCCGCTTTTGCGCCGCGCCTCCAAAACACGAAAGGCAGCGACACGAAATACATCGTAATACCGTAGACCGCAGAAGGGACTGTGATGGGTGGAAGACTTTCGTCCGGGGAGGCTGCAATCATCG